>NZ_LZML01000074.1:0-2656 GCF_001665695.1 Nocardia sp. 852002-51101_SCH5132738
GTTGTCGAACCGAAAACCACCAGCATCCAGCGGGTTGCGGCATCCGCGGTTCGGTTGGTCCACGCCCGGTGTCGGGTGGTCGGCGCCGCCGCCGTCGCCTGTCGACGCGCTGACCGTGCCCCACAGGCTGGGGAGGCACAGGCCCCGACACCGGGTGACCGGAACCGAAACCGGTGGATACTGGAACCCGCTGGATGCTGGTGGTTTTCGGTTCGACAACAACGATATTTCCGCTGGTGGAGTGGCGGAACGAACCGTGAATAGGACTTTCGACCGATCAAAGGTGCCCCATGGTGCTGCACACGAGTAGGACTCCCATCACCGATGGGAGTGGCCTGGACGGGCGGGTTTCCGGCGCGGTGCTGGCCACGATCCGCCGCGAAATCGGGCACTCCCAGGAATCCCTCGCCGAGCATCTCGGCTCGAGCGTTCGCACGGTCCAGGCGTGGGAGCAGGGCACCAATCCGCTGATCAACCTCCGCTACGCCAAACTGCGGCAGCTGCAACGCACCCTGCTGGCGGGCGGTGCGACCGCGGAGCTGGTGGGCTCTCTCGATACCGCCCTGGCCGCCGATGACATCCTGTCCGGCCTGGACCGCGACGACCCGCAACGCCACCCTCTCGGCCTCACGGTGCCCGATCGGGCCACCACCGACATGCTGGCCTGGCCGTTGACCGGCACCGTTCCCCGGGGCCTGGCCGGAACCGACGCGCGATTGAGCATTCCCGCCGGGCAGCGCGCCGAGGTGGTCGCGGGGCTGCGGGTGCTGGCCGAAACCGCCGGCGACGGCGAGGCCGGGGCGATGCTGCGCCGCCAGGCGGTGTTCCTGGTCGCCGAACACGACGCCGCCCACGGGCCCGCCGAGGGCTGGGCCGGTACTCAGATCCGCACGGCGGTCGCGGCCACCGATCTGAGCCGCTGGTCACCGGAATGGGCGGTCGCACGCTCCGCGGCGATCCGGGCAGCCTCCGGGGGTGACCCGGAACCGTTGCGGCGCTTCGCCGCCGAGGGCCTGGCCGACCCGGAGAACGAGGCCGCGAACTTGCGCTACTGGGCCTACTGGGTCGGGGAGATGCCGGTGGCGTGGTCCTCGGACGCCGAGATGATCCGCCCCGGCACCGATGCCACCTGGACCGGGGAACTGCTGCTGCGCTCGCTGCTGACCGGGGTGCGGTCCGCGCCGTATCGGGAACTGTGCGCGCACTCGCTGTGGTCGCTGGCCAGGGCTCGAAAACAGCTGGTCACACACCCGCGTTGGGTGTCGGATATCTCCGATACCGTCGAAGCTGCCACCACCGACGAGACCCTGAGCGATTCGGCGCGGCGGCGCCTGGAGCAAGTCCACTTTCTACTCGGGAGCACGCTATGACCACTGCCGATCACGCCACCGAAACCGCGGTATTCGCCTACGAACTCGGATTTTTGAAGAACCTGCCACGTTCGGGGTGGCTGCGCGCTGGCATCACCGGACCCGAATCGGTGGCCGCGCACTCGTGGCGGGTCGCGGTGCTGGCCTACGTGATCGCCGTCGGTGAAGGCGCCGACGCCGAGCGCGCGGCGGTGCTGGGGCTGTTTCACGACGTTCCCGAGGCCCGCTACGGCGATGTGGCCGCCGCAGGTAAGGCGTATGTGACCACCACGGCCGCCACCGAGGTGATCGCCGATCAGACCGCCGGCCTTCCCGCCGAGCTGGCCGAACACATCCGCGCGGCGGTCGCCGAGCACGAGAGCGCCAAAAAGGCCGGGGCCAGCCTCGAATCGCAGTGCTCGCGCGATGCCGACAAGCTCGAGCTGCTGCTGCAGGCCCGCGAATACGCCGAGGCCGGCCAGGGCGTCGGCGCGATGCCGCGGTTCATCGACTCCATGGTCCCGTTGATCACCACCAAGACCGGCCAGGCGTTGCGCGATGCCGCGCTGCGGGTGCCGCCCTCAGCCTGGTGGGACGAGTTCGCGCGCCGGTTCGGCACCACCGCCCAGAACGAACGGCCCATCCGGCTCGCCAAATAGCCTGCCGCACACACCAAACGGCCGCCCCCGAAAGTCAGGGGCGGCCGTTTCGCTGCCTGCAGGATCTACTGCGGCGGCGCCGGGCGGGTGCGGTCGTCGGCGTCGACGGTCAGCGGCACCAGTTCGAATCCGCGGCTGAGCATGTACTCCCGGTCGGCGGCGTCGTACTCACCGGCCGGGATCACCCTCGCGTTCGGCTCCCACTCGGGAACCGTGGCATTCGGGGACAGGTGGCGGCGCACCGCGATCCAGGCATACACCTCAGCGGGCGCGGAAACCTCGTGCGACATGGGGTAACTCCTTCCTCCGGCCAGGGGCGGCCGAGTGGTAATCGGGTCGAATCTCGCTGCGATCGGAAACCGGCCCCGAACCTGTAGCAGAGGTTCGGGGCCGGTTCTGGGGTTGAACGTCCTGGTCAGTTGCCGAAACCGGCGTTGCGCATCCGGGTGTTGCGCTGGTCGAGCTCCTCGTCGAGCGCCGCGAGCCGGGCGTCGAGGCCATCGAGGGACCGTTCCAGCTGGTCGAGCGCGGCGAGGATGTCCATGTCTTCTCCTTCTCGTCGGGTTCCGGTTGGCCTCTCCGCCAACCACAAACACGATAACACGATTAATCGTGTTCACGATAGAGCGAGGTCGAAAAAGTTCGACA
>NZ_LZML01000075.1:0-39439 GCF_001665695.1 Nocardia sp. 852002-51101_SCH5132738
GCGGCGGCGCCCCGCGCGCGGCCGCCCCCCCCGCCGGGCGCGCCCCCCCCGGGGGGGGGGCCCGCCCCCCCCCCCCCCCCCCCCCCCGCCGGCAACATATTTCGCGCCGAATCAGGCGTTCCACCAGGGGCGCAGCGGCACGTCCCAGGTCTGCTTGTCGCCGAGCTTCATCCCGAGCACCTGGTGCAGCTGCACCACGTTGCGCTCGAAGCCCAGCTGGGAGCCCGCCATGTACAGGCCCCACACCTTGGCGGTGCCCTCACCGACCTCCGCGACGCACTCGTCCCAGTTCGCGACCAGGTTCTTGCACCATTCGTGCAGGGTCAGCGCGTAGTGCGGGCGCAGATTCTCCTCGTGCACCACCTCGAGCCCGATGTTCTGGATATCGGTGATGATGCGGCCCGAACCGATCAACTCGCCGTCCGGGAAGACGTAGCGGTCGATGAAGTCGCCGGCCTTCGTCGTGCGGGTGTTGTCGGGGCGGGTGATGCAGTGGTTCAGGAACAGGCCGCCGTCGCGCAGCTTGCTCTTGATGAAGCCGAAATAGCTCGGGTAGTTCTGCACCCCGATGTGCTCGGTGAGACCGATCGACGACAGCGCGTCGAAACCGGTTTCGCTGATGTCGCGGTAATCGCTGTGGCGGACCTCGGCCAGTTCCTGCAGACCCTCCTCGGCGATCTTGGCCTGCGCCCACTCGGCCTGTTCCTTGGACAGGGTGGCGCCGATGACCTTGACTCCGCGCCGGGCCGCGTAGCGGACCATGCCACCCCAGCCGCAGCCGATATCGAGGAGTCGATCGCCCTCCTTCAACCGCAGCTTCTCGAACACCAGGCGGTACTTGTTCTCCTGGGCCTCTTCGAGAGTCTGGTTCTCGTCGGCGTAGCAGGCGCAGGTGTAGGTCATCGAGGGGCCGAGGACCAGCTCGTAGAACCGGTTCGACACGTCGTAGTGATGGTGGATCACCTCGGCGTCGCGGTTCTTCGAATGCCGCAGGCCTTCCAGCGCGATGCGCCGCCAGCGCGGCAGCGTTTCCTGCGGCGGCGGCGCGATCGGCTTGAGGGCGTCCCAGCCCAGCGAGCGCGCGATGGTGACCAGTGCCAGCGCCGACGGGCGCCGGAACTTCAGGTCGGTCATCGCCTTCAGGATGTCGTACGGGTCACCCGGGTGGACGCCGTCGACCGCCATATCGCCGGAGATGTAGGCCCGCGCCATGCCGAGATCGCCCGGTGCGGTAGCGATGTAGTTGATACCGCGCGGGGTCGTGATCTCGAGGCTGAACTTCGAATCGTCGGGTCCGGTGCTGCTGCCGTCGTAGGCGGAGAACCGGATCGGGACGCCGCCGTCGACGAGCGTCTCGAAGATTTCGGCAATGCTGAGTTTCGTTCCCAGCTCCGAGAACGGGGGCAGCTGGGAATCCTTGAATGTCGTCACTTGCGTTGCACCGCCTTCGAATACAAATCCAGCAAACGATGATCGGGGTCGTATCGTTTCTTCAGATTCGCGTAGTGATCGCCTCCGTAGAGGCGCGCGAAATCGTCTTCTGCGTAGTAGGAATCCGAGTAGAGGGACTTGTGGCCGTCCAGGCGGGCGACCTCGTCCTCGATCGCGCGATTGGCCGCACCCTCGATCTGCCCGGGCTGCTTCGGCACCGCCGACCAGAAACCGACATTGACGTAGGTGCGATCCGGTTCCAGCGGATACAGCGGCCACGGACGCGACGGGTCCTCGGGTTTTCCCGGCACTTCCGCACTGTCGCGCAGCCGGAGCGGGCACAGCCACAGCGGTTCGATCGGAATTTCGCGCAGGAACCAGTGCAGGAATTCGGCGGTGCGCTCGATCGGCACCTCGATATCCTGCACCACGCGCTCCTGCGGCGGATTTCCCTTGCGTGCCTGGAGCTTGTCGCCGATGTCGTATTTGTGGTCGAGCGCGATCAGCTTCCAGTAGAAGCTCGAACGGCGATACCGCTTCGGCCAGAACCGGCGGATCTTCGGATTCTGGGTGCCGAATGCCCGTGAGCACCAGAACCAGTCGGTGTCCCAGCGCCACAGATAGTCGTGGATGGTCAGCCGGTCGCGTTTGGGCTCGGCGCTGTCGTGCCGCAGGGACTGGTAGTAGATATCCATCCCGGTGTAGTCGCTGACCGAGCCGGGTTCGTCGGTCTGGCGGCCGAGGACGAGATAGCTTTCCTCGGCGGTGAATACCGCGCCGTCGAGATAGTCGACCCGCTCGCCGTCGTAGCTGCGGTCGGTGACGATCTGCGCCATCACGGCTTCGAGTTCGCGCAGATCGTGGAAACGGACGTGGCGCAGTGCCACATACGGCTGCACCGATTCCAGCTCGATCTTCAGGCGCGTCGAATAACCCAGCGTGCCATAGGAATTCGGGAACCCGCGGAAAAGGTCGGCGTATTCGCCGTCCGGGGTGGCGGTGATGATCTCGCCCGCACCGGTCAGCACATCGATCTCGAGTACGGATTCGTGTGGCAGACCATTGCGGAAGGACGTCGATTCGATTCCCAGGCCGGTGACCGCGCCACCCAGCGTGATCGTCTTCAACTGCGGAACCACGAAGGGCGCCAGGCCGTACGGCAGGGTGGCGGCGACCAGATCCTCATAGGTGGTCATGCCGGCCACATCGGCGGTCTTCGCCTGGGGGTCGACAGCGATCACCCGGTTCAGACCCGAAACATCCAGTCCGGGTGCGGGGTTCTTCGCCCGGGCGCGAAACAAGTTCGACGTCTTTTTCGCCAACCGCACGTTGGCATCCGAAGGAATCGCACGATAGCTGGCGAGCAGACGCTCGACACCTTCTCGGTGCGCGGCAAAACCTGATTCGCGTGCGGCCGGCGCGCGGCCGGCCTTCCCCAACAGACTCACTGCCACCCCCTGACGCTATCGCTCCCGGTTTCCCCCGGCCACCGCGAGGGTACCTATGGGCGCGATTCTTCACGCATATGTTGCATTGCGTTCGATCACGGGCCCGGTTCCCACTCCTGGGTCATCCGCCCAGCTCGCGGACATATTTCCGGGCGGAATCGTACCGCCGTGCGCTGCCTGCGGGCTTGTGACGAACCAATCGAAATTTCTCGCCGGTCCCGGAACGAGCGTTCCGGTTCCGGGTCGAAGGCTGGGGTCGAAAACCTGCGATCGATGGTCCGCCGCGCCGTATTCGAGCGTCGATAGTCGCGGACCGTGCGATGCCCGATCGCTATCGCGCTGCGGGGAGTTCCGGGCAGTGCGGGATGCCGGGGAATGCGATGCTGCGGATAGAGCTCGGTGCAGTGGGCAGAGCGCGACGCGACGGACGGGGCGGCATGCGCCGGAAGGAACTCAGCGCGTCGGATAGGCGGGACGGGCTCCGTCCGGGGCGGCCGGCGGATAACCGGGCGGCGCCGGCGGATAGCTCGCTGCCGGCCCGGTCGGTGCGAAATGCGCTGTGGCAGAAGGGTATTCCGGGTAGCGGGCCGGCCCGGGGTGCGGCGGATAGCCCGGCGACGGTGGCGGGTAGCCGGTTCCGGCGGCGTGACCGGGCGCGGGATAGCCGCCTCCACCGGGCGAGGCGGCATGCGTCACCGGATAGGCGGGGACGGCGGCCGGATTCGGGACCACTTGCATGCCGGTCTTCGCGCCCGAGCCGCCCGAGCGGCGCAGCTCTCCGGCCAGGAACGCGCCACCGCCGACGATCATCAACACGCCGAAGCCGAGCAGCAGCCAGCCGGTGCGGGTGTTGTCCGATGCCTGTTCGTCCATCGAGCGGGTGGTGCGGTGACCGTGTTTGTCGACCTGGACGCACTGGTCCCCCGACCGCATGGTTTCACCCCCGCAGTCGACATTGCCGTGGCTGTTCAGCATCGTGACGGCGCCGACGATCATGACGACGCCGACGACCATCACGCCGATCCACTTGAGCACATTCTTGACACGGCGCGCGCCGATCGCGGCGTTCGACAACCTCATCCCCCCGGGCGTAGCTGTGGGCAGAGCGAAACCGCGTCTGCCGGTCCGGAACTGCACCGGACGCGGCGTAGCATAGCCCCGCAGAACGGCCCGAATAAACCCGAACGACCCCGGATCGCATAGGAGCTCATTGTGGGACAGGTCAGTGCATCCAGCTCGACCGTCGTCGCTGCGGAACCGCAGCGTGCGCTGGAAGCGATCGCGGACTATCAGGATGTGCGGCCCCGCATCCTGTCTTCGCACTACCACGACTACAAGGTGCTCGAAGGCGGAAAGGGCGCCGGAACCGTCGCCGAATGGACGCTGCAGGCGACGCAGAAGCGCTCCCGCAACGTCCACGCGGTCGTCTCGGTCTCCGATTCGATGGTGACCGAACGGGATTCGAATTCCACGATGGTCACCACCTGGACCGTCACTCCCTCGGGTGAGGGTTCGCTGGTGACGGTCCGAACCAGCTGGAAGGGTGCGGGCGGGGTCGCCGGCTTCTTCGAGGGCATCTTCGCCCCGCTCGGCCTGAAGAAGATCCAGGCCGAGGTTCTGGAAAACCTGAAGCGCGAGTTGAGCTAGTCCGCCTCCGCTTCGCTGCGGCCCAGCGGCTCAGTGCTGGTGGGCGATGTCGAACAGGTTGCCCTCGGGGTCGGCGAGGGTGACCCACTGCACGCCGTATTCGTCGAAGTCGCCGATGTGTTTCGCGCCTAGCGAGACCGCCCGCTCGATCTGAGCGCGCCAGTCCGGTGCGCTCAGATCCAGGTGGACTACGTTCTTGCCCGGGGTCTTGTCGGGGACCTGGATGAACATCAGCCCCGGGCCGCGGTCGTCACCGCGGCCGATCGAGGCGAAATATTCGTTGGCGTCGGCGTCCACCGGACGCTCCAGCAACTGTGCGTAGAAGTTCGCCAAGGCGGCGGCGTCACGGCAGTCGAAGGTGACGGCGGCCAGACTGATCGACATGAAATATCCTCTCTTCGTGGGTAATTCGTGAATATGCGGGGGAGCGTGCGGCGTCCGCCCGATCACGCCGGTGCGATCGGCCAGCAGACCTCGGTGCGCTGCGCGGCCGGGTCCGCGCAGTCCTGCGGGCCGACCACGTAGATTTCGCGGATCGGCTCCGCCAGCGCGGTATCGTGTTCGGCCACATGCGAACCCAGCGCGCCGTAGGTGCGGTCGAAGACGGTGAACGCTCCGGCGTGCACCGCAATCGCGAAGCGGCGCTGCGGAAATCGCCGCACCGCGACCTCGCGGTACTGGTCGAAGGCGGCGCCCGGATCCGCCGCCAGCGGCGCGAACGCCACCACCTCGCCGATCTCGTTCTCGAAGAAGTCCGCCGAGTACGTCGCCCCGCTCGGGCCGGCCGGGGCCACCCCCGCCCCGGCGAGCAGTTCGAACAGCCGGGGGAAGACCGCCCCGCACCAGTCGCCGATCTCCTCCCGCGACACCAGTGCGCGAATCGTCACCGCGGCGAACTCCGGAACCAGGCGGTACTGCACGTCGATCGGCGCACCCGGGGACAGCAGCGCCCGCAGCGATGCCACCACATCACGCGTCCGCAGCAACTCCGCTTCCATTCGCTCCAGATGTGCGGCCAGCGCGGCATCGCGGGCGGCACGATCCGGCGCCGCGAGGACCGCGCGGATCTGCGGCATGGGCATATCCAGATCGCGCAGGCGCCGAATCAGGTGTGCCTGTTCCACCTGCGCGGTCGAATACCGCCGATACCCCGAGCCGGGATCGACCGATGCCGGCTCGAGCAACTCGATCTCGTGGTAGTACCGCAGCGTTTTCACGCTGAGATAGGTGAGGCGGGAGAACTCGCCTATGGAGACTGTCGCGGCCATGTGGACAAGCGAACACCCTCCAGCAACGGGAGAGTCAAGCCCTACTGCTCGGTGAGGGCGAAGGTCAGCAGCAGCGTGGTCTGGAAAAACCCTCGCCACCAGGAGTAACCGAACCAGACGCCGGGGGTCACCTGGCGAATCTCGTCGAGGATCTGGGGCGTGATCGAGGGGGTGTAGTCCAGAAGCCAGGCCGGTTGGCCGTCCAACCGCGCGGGCCCGGAATAGACGTCGGCGGGGAAACCTTCGACCCCGGCCCCGGTGATCCGGTTGGTCAGGGTTCCGCCGTCGGGTCCGGTGTAGAAGTTCTCGCCGATCCAGAACGGCGGCGCCACCGCCTCCATCACCGGCGGGCGGGTCACCCAGCCGTTGGTCACCCCGGTCGGCACATCGCCGCGGGGCGCGTCCCGGAAGATCTGATCCTGCTGTTCTGCCGAACAGTGGTTGTGCAGCGCGTCGACCGTCGCCGCCGGATTGTCGGTGTAGAGAACGCAGCCACCACCGTAATCGGTATCCGCCGAGGCGGCCGGCGCCAGGACGGCCGAGCCGACGCCCAGCACGGTGAGCGCGACGACGGTCGTCAGTGCCGAACTCCGCCGGGCGCGGCGCGCCGGATGTGCGGATGTGGTGTGCGCGAGTGCGGAAGACATATGTTGATCTTGGTCCCGATACATGACCGGCCTCCACCGGATTGGCCCGACCCGTGTGCCGACTCCCGGCCCGGTTCCGATGGTAAAGGTGCCCGGCCGGGCCGGTACCGGGCTGGATCCGAACGTGACTACGCTGGTGCACATCCGCATCCCGCAGAGAGGACATCACCGTGGAGCCTGGTGGACAGCTCGATATGCAGGCACTGCTCGCACAGGCGCAGCAGATGCAGCAGGCGGTGATGGCCGCGCAGGCCGAAATCGCCGCGACCGATGTGGCGGGTGAGGCCGGCGGCGGTCTGGTGAAGGTGACGATCAAGGCCAGCGGCGAGGTGCAGTCGCTGCAGATCGATCCGAAGGTGGTCGACCCCGAGGACGTGGAGACGCTGCAGGATCTGATCGTCGGCGCGGTCAACAACGCGATGGCCAACGCGCAGCAGCTCGCCGCCGAGAAATTGGGCCCGCTCGCCGGTGGCATGGGCGGCGGTTCCATGCCCGGCCTGCCGTTCTGAGCGGCCCGATAGGACATATCCGTGTATGAGGGTCCGGTCCAGGATCTGATCGACGAGCTGGGCAAACTGCCCGGAGTCGGTCCCAAGAGCGCGCAGCGCATCGCCTTCCATCTGCTGTCGGTCGAGCCGCCGGAGATCGACCGGCTGCAGTCGGCACTGCAGAAGGTGCGCGACGGTGTGCGGTTCTGCGCGGTCTGCGGCACCGTCTCCGACGGCGAACTGTGCCGCATCTGCGCCGACCCGCGCCGGGACCGGACCATGATCTGCGTCGTCGAGGAGCCCAAGGACGTCCAGGCCATCGAGCGCACCCGCGAGTTCCGCGGCCGCTACCACGTGCTCGGCGGTGCGCTGGACCCGCTCTCGGGGGTCGGCCCGGACCAGCTACGCATTCGAGAACTGTTGGCGCGCATCGGAAATCAGGAGGACGGTGTCGATGTCACCGAGGTGATCATCGCCACCGATCCCAATACCGAGGGCGAGGCGACGGCCACCTATCTGGTGCGCATGCTGCGGGATTTCCCGGGCCTGTCGGTTACCCGGCTCGCCTCCGGCCTGCCGATGGGCGGCGACCTGGAATTCGCCGACGAACTGACCTTGGGCCGCGCGCTGTCGGGACGGCGAACGCTCTGAACTCGGGGTGAGCTCCGATCGGAACGTCACCGATCGGAACGTCGCCGATCAGAACGTCACCGCCTCCCAGCCGATCGCGTCGAGACGGCTCCGGTCTCCGGTGGTCCAGTCCCAGACGAGTGCGGCCACCTGCTCGCCGTCCTCCAACCGGACCGCGAAATGCCGATCGGGACCGCCGTCACGGTATTCCAGCGTGTACAGGCCGGGCTCGTCGCGATAGGTCTGGATGTAGACGTGGTCGGCGCGCTCCACGATCAGATACGGATTCGGTTCCCCGAGTTCGGTGATCCACTGATGCGCGAGGCGCTCGGTCAGATAGGGGAACTCACCCGCACCGCCGTGGGTGACGGTGACGTCGATGCGATCGGTCGGATCGATCAGCCAGTTCAGTTGCGGATCGTAGAGCGCGTAGTCACGCGGGGTCGCGAGCTCGAACAGGAGGTTACGCACGTGGCCGATGGCGTCGTAGCGGGCGGCGACGTACAGCGCGCCGCCGGTGCCCTCGCCGCCGGTGGCGACACTGAGGAACGCCTCTTCCTCCGGCAGGGCGTCGTTGCGCCGGTTCACCTCGGCCGCGATCGCCGCCACGGTCTCGGTCTGCGGCCGTCCCTGCTGCGCGGCCAGGTAGGTCTCCACCGCATCGGGCGAGGTGGCGATGCCCGCGGGAAGCAGCACGTGGTCGTAACTCATCCGGCCAGGCTACGTGGCGGTGTGGCGAGGCTCCTTTTCCACGCCGCGGCCCGACCTGTAAACTGGCCGACATCATGCAGCGGGCACTCCTCCTCGGCCGCCGCGACGGGGTCTGAATCGGACCGGCTCCCGTCGCGGGGTTTCAGCTGTGCCGGTCGACCCCAATACTTGGGACACCCACCCACACCTCGGAGAAACGCCATGTCACCCGCTGACGCCTTCGTATCCGGCACGCGCACCATCACCGCGCCGTCCAAACCCGCGCCCGCCGATCAGCCCGCGTGGAACAAGCAGAAGAACTCCTCGATGCCGACCTTCCGGTACCGGCCCTTCGCCGAGGAGGTCCCGGGCGGCAGCCCGGCATTCGACGCTGCGCCGATTCCTTTCGACCGCACCTGGCCGGACCGGGTCGTGGACCGGGCGCCCGGCTGGTGCGCGGTCGACCTGCGCGACGGCAATCAGGCCCTGATCGACCCGATGAGCCCCGCCCGCAAGCGCCGCATGTTCGACCTGCTGGTGCGGATGGGCTACAAGGAGATCGAGGTCGGCTTCCCGTCGGCCAGCCAGACCGACTTCGATTTCGTCCGCGAGATCATCGAGGACGGCGCGATCCCGGACGACGTCAGCATCCAGGTGCTGACCCAGTGTCGTCCCGAGCTGATCGAGCGCACTTTCGAGGCCTGCCAGGGCGCCGCCAATGTGATCGTCCATTTCTACAACTCCACCTCGATCCTGCAGCGTCGTGTGGTGTTCCGCGCCGACCGCGACGCGGTGAAGAAGATCGCGACCGACGCCGCGAAGCTGTGCCTGGAGATCGAGCAGCGCTACCCGGACACCAACTGGCGCTACGAGTACAGCCCGGAGTCCTACACCGGCACCGAACTGGAGTACGCCCGTGAGGTGTGTGACGCGGTGTCCGAGATCATCGCGCCGACTCCGGAGAAGCCGCTGATCATCAACCTGCCGGCGACGGTCGAGATGGCGACGCCGAACGTGTACGCCGATTCCATCGAGTGGATGAGCCGCAACCTGGCCCGCCGCGATTCGATCGTGCTGTCGCTGCACCCGCACAACGACCGCGGCACCGCGGTCGCGGCCGCCGAACTGGGCTATCAGGCCGGCGCCGACCGCATCGAGGGCTGCCTGTTCGGCAACGGTGAGCGGACCGGAAACGTCTGCCTGGTCACCCTGGGGATGAACCTGTTCTCCCGCGGTGTGGATCCGCAGATCGACTTCTCCGATATCGACGAGATCCGCCGCACGGTCGAATACTGCAACCAGTTGCCCGTGCACGAGCGCCACCCCTACGGCGGCGATCTGGTCTACACCGCCTTCTCCGGCAGCCACCAGGACGCCATCAACAAGGGCCTGGACGCCATGAAGGACACGGCGGACGCCTCCGATTCCGATGTCGACGACATCGTCTGGGAGGTTCCGTACCTGCCGATCGACCCCAAGGATGTGGGCCGCACCTACGAGGCCGTGATCCGGGTGAACTCGCAGTCCGGCAAGGGCGGCGTCGCCTACATCATGAAGACCGACCACGGACTGGTGTTGCCGCGGCGGCTGCAGATCGAGTTCTCGCAGGCGATTCAGAAGATCACCGACGGCGAGGGCGGCGAGGTCACGCCGAAGGAGATGTGGGACGTCTTCGCCGAGGAGTACCTGAACCCGGTGCTGCCGCTGGAGCGCATCCGGCAGAAGATGACCGCCGCCGAAACCGATTCCGGCACCGACACCATCACCGCGGTGGTGAAGGTGGACGGGGCCGAACAGGAGATCGTCGGTTCCGGCAACGGCCCGCTGGCCTCGTTCGTCGACGCGCTGGCGACCATCGGCTACGACGTGCGAGTGCTCGACTACTCCGAGCACGCGATGTCCTCCGGTGACGACGCGCAGGCCGCCGCTTATGTCGAATGCGCGATCGGGGACAAGGTGACCTGGGGCGTGGGTATCGCCACCTCCATCACGACCGCCTCGCTGCGCGCGGTCGTCTCGGCGGTGAACCGCGCACTGCGCGCGCGCTGATCCGTACACCCTGCTCGACAGCCGGGACCGCCCACCGCCGGGAAGGCGGTGGGCGGTGTTCTGGGGCAACTCGTCCGGTACGGGGTGCGGCCCCTGTTCACCGGGGGACTCGTATTCGGCCAGCGTGCTAGCGTTGTGGCGCATTGGCCGCGAGCTCTCTGCTCGAACTCTGTCGAGCAGATGGGGGAAACGTGACGACTAACGACAACTCCACTTCACCGCCTTGGTTGCAGGGGCAGGGGATGGGCGATTCAGCTGCCGAACAGGACAATCCGACCTCGCTGCCGTCGCAGGACGAATCCGACGCGGACACAACGGCATCCGACGGGACGGCGAGCGTGACGTCCGAATCCGAACCGACCGGCGCACCCGCCGAGGAATCCGCGGAATTCGAACACGCGGCCTCCGGGATCATTCCGCCGGTGCCCGACGGTATCGAACAGACCACGTTTGCGCCCGGCCCGCAGTTCGGGCCCGACGGCTTCGCTCCGCCCGAGCAGGGGGGATTCGCACCGGGGCCGTTCGCGCCGCCGGGAGCGAATCCGTATCCGCCGAATCAGGGTTTCGCCCCGCCGGGCTTCCCGATGAACGACCATTCCGGTCCGTTCGCCCCGCCGGGAGATCCGAACGGATTCCCGCCGCCGTGGGCGGGCGGGCCCGGCCCGGAGGGTTTCGCGCCCAACGGATTCCCCGGAGAACAGGGCGGTTTCGCGCCTCCGGGTCACCCCGGCGAACCGGGCTTCGCGCCGACCGCTTTCCCCGGCGAGCAGGGTGGTTTCCCGCCGCCCGGGAATCCCGGTGAACCGGGCGGCTTCGCCCCGGGCGGATTTCCGGGTGAGCAGAACGGTTTCGCGCCTCCGGGCGAGCAGGGTGGTTTCCCGCCGCCCGGAAACCCCGGTGAGCCAGGCGGATTCGCGCCGCACGGCAATCCGGGCGACCCGGGCGGTTTCGCCGCGCAGGGCAATCCCGGTGAGCAGGGCGGCTTCCGGCCCGCCGCCGGTGAGCCGGGATCCGGGTACGGCGAGGTCCGGCAGGAAACGCCGTACGGCGAGATCCGCCAGGAGATCGGCGCCGACGGCATGGTCCGCCGGGTCTTCGACGATCGGCAGGGACCGCCGCCCGTTCCCGAGCAGCAGGGCGCGGACGCCGATGCCGGCGGCCAGATCTTCAGCTGGGCGCCACCGCCGCTGCCCTCGGCTCCGCCGCCGCAGCACATGCCGCCGCAGCAGCAACCGCCGCAGCAGCAGGGCGGCTGGCAGGGCGGTCCGGGACCGCAACAGCAACTGCCGCAGGGATATCAGCAGCAGCCGCAATCGACGTTCCAGCCGCAGCACATGACCCAGCCCGTGCAGCCGGGGAATTCGGTCAACGACCTGAACCTGCTCAAGCGGGCGCGGCGGTCACCGCGCAGCGGCTGGCGACGCGCCGTGCACAAGGTGACCGGCGGCGCCATCAATCCGGGCGAATCGTCGGCCGATCTGATCTACCGCGAACTGGTGGATCGGGTGAACCAGCCGGTGCGCGGCGACTACCGGATCGCGATCCTGTCGCTCAAGGGCGGCGTCGGAAAGACCACGACCACAGTCGGTTTGGGTTCGACCTTCGCCTCGCTGCGCGGTGACCGGGTGATCGCCATCGACGCCAACCCCGACCTGGGGACCCTGGCCCACCGGGTGCCGCGCCAGACCCGCTCGACGGTCCGCAACCTGCTCGAGGACCAGCACATCAGCCGCTACTCGGATGTGCGGGCGCATACCTCCCAGGCACCGAGCCGACTGGAAGTGCTTGCCAGCGAACAGGATCCGGCGGTCTCGGAGGCCTTCAGCGAGGCCGACTACCGGCGCGCGATCGGCATTCTGCAGCAGTTCTACAACATCATTCTCACCGACTGCGGTACCGGCCTGATGCATTCGGCGATGGCCGGCGTACTGGATATGGCGAGCTCGCTGATCCTGGTCACCTCCCCGGCCATCGACGGCGCGCGCAGTGCCTCGGCGACGCTGGACTGGCTCGAGCACCACGGTTACAGCAAGCTGGTGGAGCGGACCGTGGTGGTGGTCAATGCCTCCCGCCGCGGCGCCTCGACCGTGGACCTGGACCAGTTGCGCAAACTGTTCCTCGACCGCACCCGCGCGGTGCAGGTGGTGCCGTTCGACGATCATCTCGCCGAGGGCGCGGAGATCGACCTGGAACTGGTCAGCAAGCCCACCCGGCGGGCGCTGCTGGAATTGGCGGCCATGGTCGCCGACGATTTCGGATACCACGTCCCGCAGCCACCCTTCCCGGGGCCGCAGACCCAGTACCCGGGCCCGCAGGGCCACTATCCGGGTCCGCACGGCTATTGATTCGCACCGGGCGCCGATTCCGGGGATTCTTCCCACCGAATTGGTGCCCGGCGCGAATTGTCACCCCAATCGATACGGGGCCCGGCCGCACCGCATACAGTTACCCGCGGTGTGGAGGTCCCGATAGATGGCAGAAAAATACGGGGCCGTCTCGCGAAGGACGGTACTTCGCGGGGTGGCCGGCGCGGGTGTGATAACCGCGGGCGCCATGGTGCGCCCGATTCGTGCGAATGCCGATCCCGGTCGGCGGGTCGCGATTTTCGGCGGTGGCGTCGCCGGACTGACCGCGGCGCACGAATTGGCCGAACGCGGATTCGACGTCACGGTGTACGAACGCCGGGCGCTGGGCGGTAAGGCGCGCAGCATTCCGGTGGCGGGCAGTGGCCGCGACGGCCGGCCCGATCTGCCGGGCGAACACGGTTTCCGTTTCTTCCCCGGTTTCTATCACCACATTCCCGACACCATGCGGCGAATTCCGTTCGCGGGCAATGCCAACGGTGTCTGGGACAATCTGGTCCCGGCCGCCGAGGCGCGTTTCTCCCGCGCCGGCGCCGACGACACCATCCTGCCGATGGGCCGCGCCGGAAAGCCGTGGGCCACTCCGGACGATTTCCGCCAGACGGTCGCCTCGGTGATCTCCACCTCGATGAGGATGCCGATGACCGATGCGGCGTATTTCGCCAATCGGTTGCTGGTTTTCAACACCAGTTGCGACGATCGCCGTTTCGGCGAGTGGGAGAAACTCGCCTGGCGCGATTTCGTGGGCGCTCGCGGCCGCTCGCAGGAATTCCGCATGCTGATGTCGCGCACTCTCACCACATTGCTGGTCGCGGCGAAAGATGATCACGCCAGTACCCGGACCATCGGTTCCATGGGGGAGCAGTTCCTCGGCAATCCGCTGGAGACCGGTAACGACGGACCGCTGGACCGGCTGCTGAACGGGCCGACCAACGAGGCCTGGATCGACCCGTGGGTGGCCCATCTGCGCGGCCTGGGGGTGCGGTTCGAAACCGCCGAACTGCGCGGGCTCGACGTGCGCGATCGGCGCATCTCGGGTGCCCGGGTGGCCGGCGGCAGCGGTGGCGATCGGGCGGTCGACGCCGACTACTTCGTGCTCGCGGTACCGGTCGAGGTCGCCCGTGGACTGTGGACGCCGGACATTCTGGCCGTGCAGCCGGAATTGGCGGCCATGGACGGCCTGGTCGTGAACTGGATGAGCGGAATGCAGTTCTATCTGCGCCGCCCCACCCAGATCGCCCGCGGCCATACCGCCTACGTCGACTCGCCGTGGTCGCTCGCCTCCATCGCGCAGAGCCAGTTCTGGTCGCGCACAAAGCTTTCCGAATCAGGTGACGGTTCGGTTCGGGACTGCCTGTCGGTCGACATCTCGGACTGGAATACACCCGGCATCCTGTACGGCAAGCCGGCGATCGAATGCACCCACGACGAAATCGCCCGCGAGGTCTGGGCGCAGTTGCAGAAGCATCTGGAAGGCGCTGCCGCACTGCAGGATTCGGACCTGGTGTCGTGGTTCCTGGATACCGGCGTGAGCTGGGACGCCGCGCAGAACCGCAACGCCAACGCCGACCCGCTGCTGATCAACACCGCCGGTTCGTGGGCGGCGCGCCCGAATGCGCACGGTGCCCTGGAAAATCTTTTCCTCGCGGGCGATTACGTACGCACGAACATCGATCTCGCGACGATGGAAGGCGCCTGCGAGGCGGCTCGCACCGCGGTGAACGCGCTGCTGGACGTCGCCGGTTCGAATGCCGCCCGCTGCCGGCTGTTCGAGCTGTATCGGGCGCCGCAGCTGGAGCCGCTGCGCCAGGCCGACCGCGCGCGCTATGCCGCGGGCCGGCCGAACATGTTCGACGTCCCGATGTAGGTGGCGGGCGGCCGATCTCGCGCGTTCAATGGGGTGATGAGCGAGATCACCAGCGCCGCCGAACTTCGGGAACTGCTCGGTGAGCCGTCGCCGCGCGCTGCGACGAAGGAACGGACGCGCCTGCATCCGCGCGATCGGGAGTGGATCGCGACCGCGCCGTTCGCCGTCCTCGCCACCAGCGATGCCGAGGGTTGTTGCGATGCCTCGCCCAAGGGCGATCCGGCCGGATTCGTGCACGTGATCGACGACCGCACCCTGGCCATTCCCGAGCGGCCGGGCAATCGCCGGGGCGACGGATACTTCAACATCCTGTCCAACCCGCACGTCGGCGTGCTCTTCCTGATTCCCGGACGCAACGAGACGCTGCGGGTCAACGGCCGGGCACGGCTGCTGCGCGACGCGCCCTACTTCGACGAGATGGTGGTCAAGGGCCACCGGCCGATCCTCGCGGTCGAGGTGGCGATCGAGCAGATCTTCTACCACTGCGCCAAGGCGCTGCTGCGCAGCGAGCTGTGGCGGCCCGAACGCTGGCCGGAGGACCCGCTCCCCAGCCATGCGGTGCTGGTGAAGGAAGTCCAGCGCAACACCACCGAATCGCTGGCGGAACTGCGGGACTACTACTCGCCGGAGAATTACCGGCGGATGCTCTACTGACCGGCTCTTGCCTGTCGGTCGCAGATCACATCGGCCGCTCGCGCGCGGGTGTCTCGCCACCAATACACTCGCGTGGTGGCAGACATCTCGGTGCGCGGACGGCTGGCGCTGCGGGCGGCGGCAGCGGCGTCGTGGGCCTCGCAGAAGGCCGGACGCGGTAAGGGGTCGATGATCGGCGGGCTGATCGCCCTGCAGATCGCCCCCGACATCATGACCCAGCTGGGCCGCAACCGGCGGACGGTGCTGGTCACCGGCACCAACGGCAAGTCGACGACGACCCGGATGACCGCGGCCGCGCTGGCCGAACTGGGCCGCGTCGTCACCCAGGCCGACGGTGCCAATATGGATGCCGGAATCGTCGCCGCGCTCAGCGTCGACCGCACCGCGCCGCTGGCCGCCATCGAGGTCGACGAACTGCATCTGCCGCACGTGGCCGATGCGCTGAACCCCGCCGCGGTGGTGCTGCTGAATCTGAGCCGCGATCAGCTCGACAGGGTCGGCGAGATCAACATGATCGAGCGCAAACTGCGCGAGGGCATGGCCCGGCATCCCGACACCGTGCTGATCGCCAACTGTGACGACGTGCTGATCACCTCGATCGCCTACGACCACCCCAATGTGGTCTGGGTGTCGGCGGGCAGTGGCTGGGCGGTCGACGCCACCAGCTGTCCGCGCAGCGGCGAGCCGATCGTCTGGGAGGGCACCGATTGGCGCAGCACCGGTGCCGACTTCCGGCGGCCGGAACCGCAGTGGTGGGTCGACGCGGAGTATCTGTGCGGGCCCGACGGGCTGAAATTGCCTTTGCACCTTGCCCTTCCGGGCCGCGCCAATCGCGGCAACGCCGCGCAGGCGGTGGCCGCGGCGGTCGCGCTGGGCGGACATGCCGACACCGCGGCGCAAGCCGCCGGAACCGTTCGCGAGATCGCCGGCCGCTACCGCACCGTGCAGGTCGGCGAGCACTCCGCACGCCTGCTGCTGGCCAAGAATCCGGCCGGCTGGCAGGAGGCGCTGTCCATGATCGACCCCGAGGCGACGGGTCTGGTGATCGCGGTCAACGGCCAGGTGCCCGACGGCGAGGATCTGTCCTGGCTGTGGGATGTGCGCTTCGAGCACTTCGAGGGCACCCAGGTGGTCGCGGCGGGCGAGCGCGCCACCGACCTGGGCGTGCGGCTGACCTACGCCGGCGTCGAGCACACCACCGTGCCGAATCCGTTGCGTGCCATCGCATCCTGTCCGCCCGGACGGGTCGAGGTGCTCGCCAACTACACCGCCTTCCGGGATCTGAATCGCGATCTGGACACTCGGGCATGAGCGACGCGAGCGGAGGCGGCAGCCTGCGTAACCACGGAGCGAGCCGCGAATGCCCGAGAGGAGACAGCACTGATGGCTGAATCGACGGTACGGATCGGGCTGGTGCTGCCCGATGTGATGGGGACCTACGGTGACGGCGGCAACGCGCTGGTCTTGCGGCAGCGGCTGCGCATGCGCGGCATCGATGCGGAGATCGTGGAGATCACGCTGAACGACCCGGTGCCGGAGACGCTGGACATCTACACCCTGGGCGGCGCGGAGGACTCCGCGCAGCGGTTGGCGACCCGGCATCTGCAGCGCTATCCCGGCCTGCAGCGCGCGGCCGCGAAAGGTGTTCCGGTACTTGCCATCTGCGCCGCGATCCAGGTGCTGGGCAACTGGTACGAAACCTCCGCGGGCGAGCGCGTGGACGGTGTCGGCCTGTTCGACGTGACCACCGCTCCGCAGCGGGTCCGGTCCATCGGCGAGGTCGCCACCACACCGTTGCTCGCCGGCCTGACCCAGCCGCTCACCGGATTCGAAAATCACCGGGGCGGAACGTCTCTCGGCGCGGACGCGACCGGACTGGGCCGGGTCACCAAGGGCGTCGGCAACGGTGTGGGCGACGGCCTCGAGGGAGTGGTGCAGGGCTCGGTGATCGGCACCTACATGCACGGCCCGGCACTTGCCCGCAACCCTGAACTGGCCGACCACCTGCTCACGCGGGCCCTCGGCGGTCGCGAACTGGAACCGCTCGACCTGCCCGAGGTCGACCGGCTGCGTCGCGAACGTCTGCGCGCCTGAGACCCTCTACTACGTGATATAGCGATCGCGCATGTAACAGCGCGGTCGTCGGCGCCGATCCTGTTGAGAGATAGGAAGTTCGGCGGTAATCTCGCGCGCGGCCATGCGTGATGAGGGAGGTGGCCGGTGCGGAGACGTGCCTTTTTACAGGCGGCCGGTGCTGCGGTTTTGCTGGGTGCCACGGGCGCGTTGCGCGAGACCGGAACAGCCACCGCCGATCCGGCGTGGAACGGGATGTTCCGCAACTGGGTTTCCGAGATCTTCGTCCCGCAGCCGGATCCTCCGGCGCATACCGAAGCCATCGTGATCGGATCCGGATTCGGCGCCGCGGTCGCGGCGTTGCGGCTGGCCGAAGCGGGTATCGCCAACACCGTGCTGGAGCGCGGGTCGCGCTGGCCGAACGATCCGTGGCGGGAGATCTTCACCGGTGACGATCTGCCCGACGGCCGCGGCTTCTGGCATCGCACCAGCTTCACCGGCGTCACCAAGGTCGCCATGCGTTTCGCCGATTTCGGCGGCGTCCTGGATATCACCGAATTCGACGGCATCGATGTGTGGCGCGCGGCGGCCGTGGGCGGCGGGTCGGTGGTCTTCTCCGGGTGCATGATCGCTCCGCAGCGCCGGCATTTCGACGAGATCTTCGGTGGCACAGTCGATTACACCGAGTTGGAGCGCACCTACTATCCGCGTGTGCGGCAGATGCTCAACCTGTCGGTCATGCCCGCCGACATCTACAATTCTTCCCCGTTCACCCATTCCCGAATGTGGGACGAGCAGGTGCGCGCGGCCGGATACGAGCCGCAGCCCAACGAGTCCATCTTCAAATGGGATACGGTTCGTGCCGAACTGGCCGGTGCCACGCGCGCCTCGGCCACCGCGGCCCGCAGCAATCTCGGTAATTCGAACGGCGCGAAATTCGACCTCAACCAGAACTACCTGAAGTACGCCCATGCCACCGGCCGCTCGTCGGTGTTCGCGGGGCATCGGGTGGACAGCATCGGCCGCGACGGTGACCGCTACGTCCTGCAGGTCACCAAGCTCGACCCGACCGGCACGGTGCTGGGCACCCGGACGCTCACCTGCGACAAGCTGTTCCTCGGCGCCGGGTCCATCGGCACCACCGAGCTGCTGGTCCGCGCCCGCGCCACCGGCGCACTGCCCAACCTCGACGAACATGTCGGCGACGGCTGGGGCACCAACGGCGACGTCGCGCTGGCCCGCGGTGAGAGCAGGCTCTCGGGCCTGGGCCAGGGCGTGCCGAGTGCCAGCCGGATCTTCGACGAATCCGGTATGCCGCTGACACTGGAAAGCTGGTACATCCCCGGAATTCCGCTGGAGACAGGCGCATTGGCCTCGCTCGGGTTGGTGATCGATCCGACCCGTGCTCGCATCACCTACGACGCCACGCGCAACGCCGCCGCACTGAGCTGGCCGCGTGCGGCCCAGGACCGGATCGTGGCCGCCTGCCGCGCGGTCGACCAGCGCATCGCCGAACGGTCGGGGGCTCTGTTCGACTACCAGGCGCTCGGCTACGACGCCAATGCCCCGTTCACCGCACATCCCCTCGGCGGTGCGGTGCTGGGCCTGGCCACCGACAACTACGGCCGGGTGAACGGCTATCCCGGGCTGTACGTGGTCGACGGTGCGGCGATTCCGGGCAGCACCGGCGCGGCCAATCCGTCGCTGACCATCACCGCACTGGCCGAACGCAACGTCGAGGCGATCATCCGCGCCGGGCACTGATTCGCGCCGCACGGGCACTCGTGGCGGCTTCCCGGCGCCGTCGGGGCCGCTACTCTCGGCGGGTACCCGTTCGATGTGGAAGGGACCGTTGTGGCGCAGTACCCGGCTGGACCGTTGCCCGAGCAGTATCCGCGCAAGCCGCCGGCGCTGTGGACCGATCTGCTGATGCTGGCTCTCGCCGTCGTCTCGGTGGGTCTGGTCACCTGGATCACCTTCTTCACCGTGCCGCAGCACACGTATCACGTGATCGTCGTGGTCGACTCGTCGATCTGTGCGGTGTTCGCCCTCGAATTCCTGTGGCGCTGGCGGCGGGCGGACTGGTCGTGGACCTACCCGTTCGTCTATTGGTACGAGGTCCTGGGCATGATCCCGGTGACCAGCCCGTTCTTCCGGGGATTCCGATTGCTGCGCATCGTCGTGATCCTGGTCCGGCTGGCGCGCGTCGCCGACCGGGCCTTCGGTGACCGGGTCACCGCCGCGGTCGTGAACCGCTCGATCGCCGTGATCGTCGACGCGGTCCGGCGCCCGGTCACCATGGCCGTGCTGGAGGAGGTGGCCGATGTGCTGCGCCGCGGCCGGTACACCCGCAATATCGCCGCGGCGCTGGAGGAGAACCGCGACGAACTCGACGCCATGATCCTGGAACTGATCAAGAACGATCCGGCGGTCGGGCGGGTGCGCTACCTGCCCTTCCACGAGGAGATCATCCGCGGCATCGCCGACGCCAGCTTCCGGATCGTCTTCCAGGTGCTGGCCGACCCGCGCACCGACGAACTGGTCGGAGATGTGCTGCGCGAGAACATCAATCAGATGCGGGACGCGGTGCGCGACGGCGGGCACGTGCCGGAAACTGTGGATCACAAACCGCAGCAGCGTGTTTCGCCGAATCTCGGATCGCGGTAGTCGGCACCCGGTTCAGTGGGCGTGCCGGACCGCGTCGCGCGGTTGCGCGTAACGCACTGTCTCCCAGACGATCAGCACCGTCAGCACCGCGCACAGCAGTCCGAGTGCGGCCATCGCCGGCAGCTGCCCGGCCAGCGGCACCAGCGCGATCAGCACGGCCGCGGTGACCAGGCGCGGCCACAGCACCACCCGGGTCGCGTAGTGCCGGAAACCCACCAGCGCCAGCAGGTACAGCACCACGCCGCCGTAGAGCGCGAACAGTGGAATGCCCTGCAGCCGATCGTGCAGCGTATGCCCGGCCGCCCCACCGAGATAGTTGAGCGTCTTCTTCAATCCGAGCGACATGGCGACGATGCCGGCCACCATCGGGAAATGCCAGAAGGTGTAGCAATTGCGCGCGATCTGGATCCGGCGCGAGCCCGAGGCCTCGGTCATCGCGCGTTCCACGACGGTCGCCGCGACGTCGAAGTAGGCCCACCACAGCAGGCCCGAAACAGCCAGTGCCAGCAGCGATCCCGCGGTGATCGGCCACGAGATCGGGAGTCCGGCCACGCCGACGCCGATGGAGACGATCGATTCGCCCAGCGCGACGATCACGATCAGGCCGTGCCGCTCGGCGAAGTGCGAGGCCGAATTCACGCGCCAGTCGTTGCCGGCGAAGAAGGTCCAGACCATATCGCCGGCGATGGCCGCGATCCACAGCACGATCTGCACGGTGCCGTGTTCGACGGCCGCCACGATCAGCAGCGCGGTGCCGATGGTGATCGAGCCGCCGGCCCAGCGGCCCACCTGCCCGCGCAACTGCCGGTCCTCGGTACTGGCCAGCCAGAACATCGCCAGATGGACCAGCCGGATCACGAGGTAACCGATGGCGAACACGAGCGGTCCGTACCAGCCGCCCGGCATGTCGTGGAACGCCTCGGGAATCACCTCGGCCACGATGAGTCCCGCGCCCATGGCCGCGAACATCGCCACCCGGGCCACCCCCTCGTCGGCCTTCACCACATTGCCCAGCCAGGCATAGGCGATCCACACCCACCACATCACCGCCAGCACCAGCACGGCCCGCAGCATGTTGAGGGCGGTGACGTCGTGCGCGGCCAGATCGGTCACCTGGGTGAAGGCGAAGACCAGGACGAGGTCGAAGAAGAGTTCCAGCTGGGTTACCGAGGCGTCCTCGGTGACCGCTTGAATACGTGTGCGTCTGACACCGGTCATTCGCACATCGTGGCAGGAAGCCGACGTCAGCGCCCGCGACGGCGAACCTCTCGGTCAGCCGACCTCGTAGTTCTCGCCGAAGGGAAATTTCTCGATGTACTCGATGAGGTTGTGCACGGCCTCGTCGTTGGCCCGCGAGAGCGTGCGCTTGAGTAGCAGACCGGGGACGGGGATGGGCAGATGGATCTCGGAGTGGTACCAGACCTCGGTGCCCTCGTCGGTCTCCTCGATGTCGAACCAGCCCTTGCCACCGCCACCGGCGGCGCTCTCCACCACTTCCCAGGAGATGCGTTCCGGGGTGCAGGTGTATTCGAGGACCTGACGGTCGGAGTTGTTGAGGGTCGTCACCGTGGCGTAGACGCGGCGGGGACGGTCGAACTCGTCGCGGGTCGCGACGCGCACGTCACGGTGCGCAGGCGACCATTCGGGGATCCGCTCGACGGCCAGCAATGCTTCCTGAACCTGATCGGGTTCGACATCGATGATGAATCGGTGATCGGTCTTCGTGCGCATGTCTTGCCCTCCACTGCTTCGGCCGATTGTCTCCGCCGTCACACGCGGTCGTCAACCGTGTGGTCTGTTCCCGGAGTTACAGAGACCGACCAGTCTGATTCGGTTCGGTCGGGCGTGCCGGGTTTGCGGTCGCGCTGCCGGGGCCCGTCGGCAGCGTGCTCGACGTCGGGGTGTGCCGCCGATGGCCGGACGATTGCCGGGCACATGGTCACTTGCCCGAAAAGGGACTGCCCCCGGTTGGGAAAGGGGGCTTGACGATCCTCGTCCGCACAGCTACCGGTGGTGAAGGACCTCCCAGTCCGGCCCGGGAAAGACCAGACTTTCGTGCCCGTCCTCGAACCGGACGACGTAGGGCGGGGCGCCGTCGATGCCGCGCGCCTCGATGATTTCGCCGGTGCGTTCGGGCATTCCCACAGCATTGCTGTGGACGAGAATGTGATCACCTACATGCGCCTGCATGACCGCCATTATCGTTTGATGTGATACTGCTCACAAGTCAATGTCATAGTTCCCAGCCGCCCGAATCGCTAATCCTTGCGATCCATCCGAATCGGCGCGCGGCAACTTTCTAATCCGCTTGACACCACTCTAGCTGTAGTACTATGTTTCAACCACTACAGTTAGAGTGCAACAAACAAGGCGGTATCGGTATGCGAAAGCTCCTCTACTTCGTCGGCGTCTCGCTCGACGGCTACATCGCCGGGCCGGGTGGGGAGTACGACTTCTATCCCGTGGCCGAGGACATGGCGGAATTCGTCAATGGGCGCTATCCGGAGTCGGTTCCCGCGCACATTCGCCCGCACTTCGGAATGGCCGTGGACGAACCCAACAAGGAATGGGACACGATCCTCATGGGGCGCGGCACCTACGAACCCGCGCTGTCGGCCGGCATCGCCAGCCCCTATCCCCATCTGAAGCAGTACGTCGTCTCGGCCACGCTCGATCGCGTCGACGATCCGGAGGTCGAGCTGGTTCCGAGCGATCCGGTAGCCCTGGTGCGTCGCCTGAAGCAGCAGGACGGCAAGGACATCTGGCTGTGCGGCGGGGGACAACTGGCCGGCGCGCTCGTCGACGAGATCGACGAGTTGATCATCAAGAGTTATCCGGTGGTCGCGGGCGCCGGCATCAGCGCGTTCACCGGCAACTTCCGGCCGACCGCGTTCACGCCGGTGCAACGCCGCGAATTCGGCAACGGCGCGCAGATCACCTGGTTCGAGCGCGGCTGACGTGCCCCGCCGGTAGGCGGCCGCGATCAACCGGCGTCGCGCAGGAAGGACAGGCGCACCCGGCGAATCGGGTTGTCGACGTTGAGGTCCACGAAGGCGATCGACTGCCAGGTGCCCAGGGTCAGCTCGCCGCCCAGGACCGGCACGGTGGCGTAGGGGGCGATCAGCGCGGGCATGACGTGCGAGCGGCCGTGCCCGCGCGAGCCGTGGGCGTGGCGCCAGCGATCATCGGCGGGCAGCAGGTCGCGCAGGGCGCGCAGCAGATCGTCGTCGCTGCCCGCGCCGAGCTCGATCAGGGCCACGCCGGCGGTGGCGTGCGGGACGAAGACGTGCAGCAATCCGTCGCCGCCGCCGGCCTCGCGCAGAAACGTGGCGCACTGCGGCGTCAGGTCGTACACGACCTCCCGATCGCCGGTGTGCAACTCGATTTCGATGCTCTTCATAGGCCCATCGTGCGCTTTCGCCGCGGCGTGCATCGTCGACTCGCGCGAAGGGGTTCGCCGACCGGGTGCTAAACCGGTCGGTGTGATTACTCACACCGGTACGCCGGCTGTTGTGCCGGGACCGGGCGCCGGGCGCCGGCGGACCCGGAAAACCGCTGATGAACGGGGCTGTGCGCGCCGATTCCGATGCGCCGCACGGGCTCTGCCGCCGCGACCGCGCACCGTACCGCCGCTCCGGAACGGGATCGCCGCTGGTCGGCGTGGCGAATTCGGTGGGCCGGGCCGCCCGATCCCGGTGGCCGCTCGGAGGTAGCCCGCCACCGAGCGGACTCCGATCGGTAGTCTTATTGGCTGTAACAGCAGCTAGTCGATCTTGGAGGACCCCACTGTGGCTCTCGTCGTTCAGAAGTACGGAGGATCTTCGCTCGAGTCTGCCGAGCGGATCCGGCGCGTCGCTGAGCGGATCGTCGAGACGAAGAAGCAGGGGCACGACGTGGTCGTCGTGTGCTCGGCAATGGGGGACACCACCGACGAACTGCTCGACCTGGCCCAGCAGGTGGCGCCCGCGCCGCCGGCCCGCGAACTCGACATGCTGCTGACCTCCGGTGAGCGCATCTCGAATGCGTTGGTGGCCATGGCGATTCACTCGCTCGGCGCCGAGGCCCGGTCGTTCACCGGTTCCCAGGCGGGAGTCATCACCACCGGCACCCACGGCAACGCCCGCATCATCGACGTGACTCCCTCTCGGGTCCGCGATGCGCTCGACGAGGGCTTGATCGTGCTGGTCGCGGGCTTCCAGGGCGTCTCGCAGGACAGCCGCGACATCACCACGCTGGGCCGCGGCGGCTCCGACACCACCGCGGTCGCCCTGGCCGCCGCGCTCGAGGCCGACGTCTGCGAGATCTACACCGACGTCGACGGCGTGTTCACCGCCGATCCGCGGATCGTGCCGGATGCGCAGAAGCTGGAGCAGGTGAGCTTCGAGGAAATGCTCGAGCTGGCCGCCACCGGCGCCAAGGTGCTGATGCTGCGCTGCGTCGAATACGCCCGCCGCTACAACGTTCCGGTGCATGTGCGGTCGTCCTATACCGACCGCAAGGGCACCTATATCTACGGATCGATGGAGGACATCCCCTTGGAGGACGCAATTCTCACCGGCGTCGCGCACGATCGCAGCGAGGCCAAGGTGACCGTGGTGGCCCTGCCGGACGAGCCGGGCTATGCGGCCAAGGTGTTCCGGGCCATCGCCGACGCCGAGATCAACATCGACATGGTGTTGCAGAACATCTCCAAGGTCGAGACGGGTAAGACCGACATCACCTTCACCCTGCCCAAGGCCGACGGGCCGCGCGCGGTGGAGTTCCTGACCAAGCGCCAGAGCGAACTGGGCTTCAGCCAGGTTCTCTACGACGATCACATCGGCAAGGTCTCCCTCGTCGGCGCGGGTATGAAGAGCCACCCCGGCGTCACCGCCACCTTCTGTGAGGCGCTGGCCAAGGCCGGTATCAACATCGACCTCATCTCCACCTCCGAGATTCGCATCTCCGTGCTGGTCAAGGACACCGAGCTGGACGGCGCCGTGCAGGTGCTGCACAAGGCGTTCGATCTGGGCGGCGACGAGGTCGCGGTCGTGCACGCGGGATCGGGGCGATAAGCCATGGGTGTACGCGTAGGTGTGGTCGGTGCGACCGGGCAGGTCGGCGCCGTCATGCGAAAACTGCTGGAGGAGCGCGACTTTCCCGCCGACGAGGTGCGATTCTTCGCCTCGGCGCGTTCGGCCGGGAAGAAGTTGCCCTGGCGCGGCGGCGAGATCGTGGTCGAGGACACCGAGACCGCGGATCCGTCCGGACTGGATATCGCCCTGTTCTCCGCAGGCGCCACCATGTCCCGGGTGCAGGCGCCGCGGTTCGCGGCCGCGGGCGTGACCGTCATCGACAACTCCTCGGCGTGGCGCAAGGACCCCGAGGTGCCGCTGGTGGTCAGCGAGGTGAATCCCGAACAGACCCGCAATCTGGTCAAGGGCATCATCGCCAATCCGAACTGCACCACGATGGCCGCCATGCCGGTGCTCAAGCCCCTGCACGACGAGGCCGGACTCCAGCGACTGATCGTCTCCAGCTACCAAGCCGTCTCCGGGAGTGGGCTGGCCGGTGTGGAGGAGCTGGCCACGCAGGCCCGCGCGGTGATCGGGGACGCCGAGAAGCTGACCCACGACGGCAGCGCCCTGCAGTTCCCCGCGCCGAACAAGTACGTCGCGCCGATCGCGTTCAACGTGCTGCCGCTGGCGGGTTCGCTCGTCGACGACGGTTCCGGTGAAACCGACGAGGACCAGAAGCTGCGCAACGAGAGCCGCAAGATTCTCGGTCTGCCCGACCTGCTGGTCAGCGGTACCTGTGTGCGCGTGCCGGTCTTCACCGGGCATTCGTTGTCGATCAATGCCGAATTCGCGCGGCCGCTCTCGGTGGAGCGGGCGAAGCAACTGCTCGCCGACGCGGCCGGTGTGAAACTGGTCGACGTTCCGACGCCGCTGGAAGCGGCCGGTAAGGACGAGTCGCTGGTGGGCCGGATCCGCCAGGATCCGGGCGTGCCGGAGGGGCGTGGCCTGGCGCTGTTCGTCTCGGGTGACAACCTGCGAAAGGGCGCCGCGCTCAACACCATTCAGATCGCGGAAGTTCTGCTCGCGCAGCGCTGACACTGCATTTTCGAACGGGCCGTCCGATTGCGGGCGGCCCGTTTTCCTTGCGGGCGCTCAGCCGGTCGCGTTCGGAGGCTCAGCCGGCCGGTTCGCTGCGGGCCCGGAGTCCGTCGAAGACGACGGCGAAAGCGCGGGCTCGCTGCTCGCCGGTAGCAGTGTGCGTGCCCGCGAAGGCGCCCTTCAGCACCCGCATCAGATCGTCGAAGTCGATATCGTCGCGGATCGCGCCGCAATCCTGGGCGCGCCGCAGCAACCGGGCGATCGCGGCCTGGAATTCCTTTGTGGGGCCGGTGATTTCGATCGACTGGTGACCGCCCAGCGCATCTGCGAGATCGCGCTTGACCCCACCCTCGGCGACCATGTGGTCCAGCAGGTCGAAGAAGGCGGCCCCCGGATCGTCGGCGGCTTCGAGTCCGCGCGCGTAGTCGACCATTCGCTCGATGTTGTCGACGATGGCGGCGTGGAACAGGGCTTCCTTGGTGGGGAAGTGGCGGTAGACGGTGCCGGGTCCCACTCCGGCGCGGCGCGCGATCTCGTCCAGCGGGACCGAAATACCTTCGGCGGCAAAGGCTTCCCTGGCAGCAGCGAGTACGCGCTCCCGGTTGCGGCGGGCGTCGGCGCGCAGGGCGCGGCGCGGTTCGGCCGCCGGGTCCACTAACTGTTTCTCCGCCACAGCGCGAGTCTACCCGGTTATCCGTTGACAAACGGGGCGTGCGTTCCGGATTATAAGCGGGGCGTACGTTCCGCTTCTAACAGAGGGAGTTTGTCATGGTTTCCAGTTCGGTGCGCAGTGCCCGCCAGGTGGTCGAGGACCTGTTCGCGACGTTGCCGGCGCGTGATGCCGACGCCTTCGTCGCGGCGCTCGCCCCCGATGCGGTATTCGAGATCCCGTTCCCGATTCCGGGGATGCCGGAGCGGCTCGAGGGGCGGGAGGCGATCCGCGAACACCTCGCGCAACGCTGGTCGGGCCGGTCGGGTGTCGAGGTGCACGGGGTCTATCCCACGGTCTACGAATCCAGCTCGGACGGAGTGCTTTTCGTGGAAAACGAGGTGGATATGACGCTGCCGGGCGCGCCGCGAGCGCGAGTTCGCACCTCGGTAAACGTGGTGCACGTGCGGGACGGGGAAGTGACCCTGTTCCGGGATTATATGGATACCGCGCGGATCGCCGGCTGACCGCGGCCGGTCGCCTCTCATTCATCGATGCCGCTACGTCAGCGGATGCCCGGTGTGCGGGGATCGGGCCCGAGGCAGACCAGTAGAGCGCACCCCGGCGGGGCATCCGAGAACGGCGGTGCCAGTGGGGTGTTCACACAGGACAGCACCGAACAGCCGGGATAGGCGTCGGGCCCGACTCCGAAAATCGCCAGCGTGATGTACGGATCGAAGAACGCGCGGGGGTCCAGGGTGACCGGTGGTTCGACATAGGGACCGGGGTCCGGAATCGGCGGTTGCTGGAAGGCGCCCAGCAGCCTGCGGAAAAATTCCCAGGTCAGCTCGGTCAGGTTCTGCAGGATGCCGGTCGGCCCGCCGCTGCTGTGGTTGCCGAAGACGCCGGTCCACACCACGGTGAGATCCAGGCTCGGGATGAAGAAGACGTCCTGCAGCCCGAGCCCGGACATCGCGAACACATCCGGGGGCAGGAACGACGGTATCTCGATACATCCGGGGCGGCCCCAGAACAGATAGCCGTAACATTCGCGGCCCGGGCCCGTCTGGTGGGCGCGGTGCAGATAATCGGCCGAGACCACCTGCACCCCCTTCCAGTCGCCGTGGCCGGCGACCAGCTGGGCGATCTTGGCGAGATCGTCCGGCGGGATCATCAGGTGCGCGTAGCCGTAGGTGTGACCGGAACGGTCGCGGGCCCAGTAGTAGTCGCTACGCTGGATACCCAAGGGAGAGAACAATTCCCGCTGCGCGAACTGCTGCAGTGGTTCGCCGACGGCCAGTTCGATCACGTACGACAGCAGATCGACGTTGCGCTGACTGTAGGAGAACCGGGTGCCGGGCGGATTGTCGAGCGGGACCCCGAGCGCCTGCACGGCACTGTTCGGATCGATCGGCACCACCCCGGAGATCCCCTCGTTGATCACTCCGACACGCAGGCCCGAGCGCTCGGTCAGCAAATCCTCGACGGTGATCGCGCGGTGGGCGGCGTCGCCGAGACCGGGCGGCAGATAGCGGTCGATCGGCGCTTCGATATCGAGTTTGCCCTGATCCCACGCGATTCCGGCGATCAGCGAGACCACGCTCTTGGTGACGCTCCAGATATTCCACGGCGTCGTATCGGTGGCGTCGTTGTGCGCGCCGGTTCCGATCAGGCAGTTGTGCCGGAAGATCTTGACGTTCAGCCGGTTCCGTTCGTCGGCGAACCGCAGGGCAGAAGCCAGCCGCGCCGCGTCCAGGCCCGCCGATTCCGGTGTGGCTCGTTCGAATCCGCGTCCGGACGAGACCGCGCAGGTCTGTGCACTCTCCGCGCGCACCGGGACCGCGGTGGCGCAGGTACCACCGATCAGTACGACGACGAGAACCCCGATCACACAGCCCTGGAGGCGTCCCATGAGCCGAGGTTAACCACCGGCATCTGTGGTGGTGCCCAACACGCAACCGCCGCAACCAAATCGGAATCGGTGTCGCGGTTTTCGGTCGAACGCCGGGTCCGCTCCGCGCAGGGGGACGCCGCCGAGCGTAAGCCCGGCGGCGTCGTGCGCAGCACTCCCGCAAAACGTCCCTTTCGGTCTTTTCTTGACTTATTCCAGAAAACGGGCAGACTGGGTTCATGCACACCGGTGGTTTCGATCCGCGCGAACGATTGCGCGCGGCCGGTCTGCGGGTCACCCGCCCGCGGGTGGCGGTGCTGGAAGCGGTTGCCGCCCATCCGCATTCGGATGCCGACAGGGTGGCCGCCGCGGTCCGGCAGCAGCTGGGATCGGTGTCGACACAGGCTGTGTACGACGTACTGCACGCCTGTGTCGGCGCCGGCCTGCTGCGCCGGATCGAACCGGCCGGTTCGCCGGCCCGGTACGAAACCCGCATCGCCGACAACCATCACCATCTGGTGTGCAGGAACTGCGGCACGGTCGTGGACGTGGACTGTGCCGTGGGCCGTGCCCCCTGCCTCGACCCGTCGGACGCGCACGGGTTCACGATCGACGAAGCCGAGGTCGTGTTCTGGGGACTCTGCCCGCAATGCCGTCGCGGTGACGACGCGCCATCCCGATAGCCCGGACATCCCGGGCGACAGCAGAAACAGGAGGCTGCGATGACAAAGCCGATCAGTGGGCCGATCAGTGGGCCGACCACTACCAACACCGGCACTCCGGTCCCCAGCGACAACGAATCGCTGACCGCCGGGACCGAGGGCCCGATTCTGCTGCACGACCACTATCTGATCGAGAAGCTCGCCCAGTTCAACCGGGAGCGGGTGCCGGAGCGGATCGTGCACGCCAAGGGTGCGGGGGCCTTCGGTGAGCTCGTCGTCACCAACGACGTCAGCCGCTACACCAAGGCGAAGCTGTTCCAGCCGGGTGCGCGGACCGAGTCGCTGGTGCGGTTCTCCACCGTCGCCGGCGAGCAGGGCAGCCCCGACACCTGGCGCGATCCGCGCGGCTTCGCGGTCAAGTTCTACACCCCGGACGGCAACTACGACCTGGTCGGCAACAACACCCCGGTGTTCTTCATCAAGGATCCGATCAAGTTCCCCGACTTCATCCGTTCGCAGAAGCGGTTGCCGGGCAACGGTCTTCGCGATCACAACATGCAGTGGGACTTCTGGACCCTGCGCCCGGAATCGGCGCATCAGGTGACCTGGCTGATGGGCGACCGCGGTATTCCCAAGACCTACCGCCATATGAACGGCTACGGCTCGCACACCTATCAGTGGATCAACGCCGAGGGTGAACGGTTCTGGGTGAAGTACCACTTCAAGACCGATCAGGGCATCGAATTCCTGACCCAGGCCGAGGCCGATCGGCTGGCCGGCACCGATCCCGACTATCACCGCCAGGATCTGTGGGAGGCGATCGAACGCGGTGAGTTCCCCAGCTGGACTCTGTATGTGCAGATCATGCCGGTGGGTGAGGCGGCGAACTACCGCTTCAACCCGTTCGATCTGACCAAGGTGTGGTCGCACAAGGACTACCCGCTGATCGAGGTCGGTACCTGGACGCTGAACCGCAACCCGAGCAACTACTTCGTCGAGATCGAACAGGCCGCATTCGAGCCGTCGGCGATCGTGCCGGGTATCGGCTATTCGCCGGACAAGATGCTGCTGGGCCGGGTCTTCGCCTATGCCGACGCTCATCGCTACCGCATCGGCACCAACTACCACCAGCTGCCGCCGAACCGCGCGCGTGCGGCCGAGGTGAACTCCTATTCCAAGGAGGGCGCCATGCGCTACGACTTCAACGCGCCGGAAGTGCCTGTGTACGCACCGAATTCGTTCGGTGGCCCACATGCCGACGCGGCCGCGGCCCCGGAGGAGGCGGCGTGGAGTTTCGAGCCCGAGCAGGTGCGGGCCGGCTACGTTCAGCACGCCGAGGACAGCGACTGGGCGCAGCCGGGCACGCTGGTGCGTGAGGTCTTCAACGACGAACAGCGAGAGCGCCTGGTGGACAACGTGGTCGGGCATGTGCTCGGCGGCGTGCGCGAACCGGTGCTGAGCCGGGTGTTCGACTACTGGAAGAACGTCGATCCGGAGATCGGCAAGCGCATCGAGGAAGGTGTGCGTGCCGGTCTGAACGGCAACAGCTGACCAGGACGACACCCGCGGCCCGCATCGGATTTCGGTGCGGGCCGGCCACATCGTGAACAGGCCTTCCGTCAGCGGGTTTCGATCCGTGGGATCGGATCCGCTGACTCATCTCCGGGTGTGTGAGAAGTGTCAACCGCGGGCGGGAGCAGGATGTCGACGAGCCGTGCCGCCGTAATGTGGTCGAGCGGGGCATGGCCGAGCAGGAAGCGGTACCAGAACAGGCCGTACAGCAGATCCACCAGGAGGTCCGCATCCGTGTCGCCGGGCAGTTCGCCACGCGTGATCGCTCGCTCGAGAATGTCGCGCGCGGCGGCGCGGCGGGCGGCGGTGAACTCCTGTAGTAATTCGGCGAGGTGGGGGTCGCGGGCGGCCTCGCGCACCAGCGCGCGCAACGCCGGGGCGGTCGAATCCCCCTGGGCGCCGGTGAAAGTCGAATCCGCGACGGCCAGCAAGTCGGTGCGCACCGAGCCGGTGTCCGGGGTCGGCACCTCTTGGCGAGCGCGTTCGAGCAGGGCTTCGAGCAGCACCGCACCCTTCGACGGCCACCAGCGGTAGATCGTCTGCTTGCCGACCCCGGCCGCGGCGGCGATGGAATCGACCGTGACCGACCCGCCGTCGGAGGTGGCGAGCTGGGCGAGGGCGGCGTCCAGAATCGCGCGGTGGGTTGCCTCGTTCCGGCGCCGGCCGGTGTGCGCGCGTTCGGGTGGGGGTGAATCGGGTTGCCGCGGTGGTCCCATGGTCTACCTCCCAGCGGTGGCGGTGCGCGGGAATACCGCACCCGCTACGCTCGTTGTCGAGACTGTCAGTCTCGACAAACTGTACAGGACAGGAACAGTAGCAATGAGCGCTTCCAGCACCGGCATCCCGCGCGTCGTCGTCATGGGCGGTAGTTCCGGAATCGGTGCGGCCACCGCCGCGCTGTTCGCGAACGAGGGCGCCGAGGTCGTCGTCACCGGCCGCAGCCAGGACAAACTCGACGCGGCGGTGGCACGGCTGGGTGGCAAGACCAGCGGCTACCGGATGGACGCGACCGACGGCGAGCAGATCGCGGCATTCTTCGCGCAGTCCGGCAGCATCGACCACCTCGTCATCGCGGTCAGCGGTTCGGCGGGCAGCGGTCCGTTCGCCGAACTCGATCTCGACCACTTGGTGGAGGGGTTCGACGGTAAGTTCTGGCCGCAGGTGAAAATCGTGAAAGCGGCTCTGCCGCATCTGGTTTCGAACGGATCGATCACCCTGATCACCGCCGCGTCGGCGCATGCCGCCTTCCCCGGCACCGCCGGACTGGCCGCGATCAACGGGGCGCTGAACGCCATGGTGCCTCCGCTGGCGGTCGAACTCGCCCCGCTGCGGGTCAACGCGGTAGCCCCCGGCGTCATCGACACCGAATGGTGGGATCGGGTGCCGGAGGAACGCCGCCGCACCCTCTTCGACGGCCTCGCCGCCACCACACCCGTCGGGCGCGTAGGCGACCCGGAGGAACTGGCCCGGGCCGTGCACATGATCGCCACCAACGGCTTCGTCAGCGGCGTGGTGCTCGACGTGACCGGCGGGGCGAACCTGCCCACCGGCCGCTGAGGTACCCGCTCGCCGGTGGTCGGCCCGGCGAGGTGCTGCCCGGTGGGGCGCCGATCGGTCAGATCAAGCCCCACCAGTAGATCAGGCAAGCCAGAACGAAGGCGACCGCAGTTTCCATACCCCCATCATTCCTCGAGTCGGACATCGGCGCCGCTGCCGAAATCGACATCGGCGGTCGGCGCCGGTCGCCGCTGCCGCATACACAGCCGATCCGCCCGGTCTGTCACCCCTCGTCGACAGACCGAGCGGATCGGCTCGGTTGCGCCGGTGGGTGATCCTGCCGCCCCCTCTCGCGGCAGGAGCACTCCCGGTGTCGAGGACGACAATGCCGGGGTGCGCTTGCCGCGCCCTTAACGAGCGCTTGTGGGGCAGGGAAGGTGTGTGGGAAGGGAATAGGGCCCGTCGATCAACCGACGATGACGACGACCAGGCGTCGCTCGGTCTCCTCGATGACACCGCCGACCTTGCCGGAATCGGCCTCCGGATCGGTCATGGCGGTCGGCCCGCCGAACCACGTGATGGATCGGCGCGGGTCCAGTTTGTCCAGGACCTGCGGCAGTGAGTAGTCGATCTGCTCGACGCGGACCACGCAGATGTGACAGTCGGCCAGGACGGCGGCATCGCGGCGGCACTGTCCCGGTCCGCCGTCGAGAATCAGGGTGCCGGCGTCGGCCACCGCGCCGGCGCACCCGGTGACCACGGCATCGCTACGTTCGCGATCGAGAATCGACAGGTGCGGTTGATCGTCGAGGACACGGTGTTCGCCCGTCAGTTCCCAGCGCCGCAGCCAATGTTCGGGCAGCCCGTCGGGCGCCAGCGCCGAGCGGGCGCCGTGGGCCCGCAGGGCCGAGTCGATCGCCCCCGGAATCTCCTCCGGGCCGACCCGATGGACCTGGGCGCCATGATGTTTGAGGCGATCGATGAACAGTTCGACGATCTCGGCCTGGTCCTCGGCCGAGGGCACCGGGGCGTTGCGCTGATAGTTGCGCGGCACCGGCACCATACGTTCGTCATTGGGTAGCGCCTCGAGGGCATCGCGCACGCGGCGCAGGAAATCCTCCCGCGAGGTCACCGTGAATCTCCCGTTCCATTGCTCCGGCTCCTCCCGCCGGATCGTACTTCGCGAACCAGGCTACCGTGCGGTAGGAGATCGCGAGCTCAGCCTACGGATTCCCGGCTACGCCGGCGGCGGATCAGCGTGACGACCAGATCGGCCGCGGTGGCCGCCCACACCGCCAGCGCCACCCACGCCTCACCGTGTCCGAAGGCGACCATCCATTGTTCGCCGGTGGCCTTGCCCAGTTCGGCGGTTCCCACGCCGTACATGCCCACGGGAAACACGATGCTCCACAGTCCGGGTTCGTAGCTCAGCCCGAAGTGCCGGACCAGATGCCGCCAGATGCCGGCCGCCAGCAGCAGCGGCACCAGCCAGCTGCCGAAGGCCCACAGCACCAGCGTCGAACCCTCGAGCATGGGCCGTACCGTCGCGATCAACGCCACCGAACTCTGATCCATGATCTGGGTGCCGGCCAGCACGCTGATCGCGGTGGCGCCCATGAAGATCCAATAGGTGGGCGCCAGCAGCTGCGCGGTCAGCGACGTGCCGAACAGGGTGCCCAGCACCACCGTCGCCACGATGCCGTAGAGCACCACGCCGACCGACCAGCACAGCAGCGCCGGCACCGCGAAACGCTGAACCCAAGGCTGCGGCAGCGCGGTGGCGGCCACCGCGAGCGATTGCGTGCCGACCACCCACAGGAACCAGGTGCCGTTGGCTCCGGTCACCGCGGTGGGCGCGCCGTGGTGCACCATCAGCAACGCCGGAATCGCGTAGACGAGTACCGCCCACGCGACCGTCGCCACCAGCAACAAGGCCAGCGCCGCACCCACCCAGGCGTGTCGCGAGAGCCCCGCCGACAACACCGCGGTGCCGGCGACGAAGGCGAGATAGGTGAAGCCGGTCGCGGGATTCACCGCATCGCCGATCACGCGGTCGCGGAAGAACGCGATGCGCAGCAGGGTCGCCACCACGAGCACGGCATAGGCGATCAGGCCGATGATCAGCAGGGCGGTGCCGCCCCATTCCCACCCCGCCGAGCCGACGGCCCGCGAGACGATGCCGGTCGCCATCACCGAGGCGAACCACCCCGGCCCGAGATTCGCCACGAAACCCACTCGCCGCCCGAACGACTCGCTCACAGCGTGAGTGTTCCACGCGAACGTCGCCGAGCCGCGCATCCACACGCTCCGGGCTCTGGTCGAGCTGACGCCGCTCAGGCGACGGTGACCTTGTCGTCCTCGGCAGCTGGTTCCTCGCGAACGACCAGCAGGCGTTCGCGGTGGTGTTCCTCGTGCAGGTCGCGGCGGCGGGCGTGCAACAGTTGTTCGAGAGTGACGATGCCGCACAACCTGTTCGGATCGTCGCGCGCGACCACGGGTGCTGCCGTCACGTGCGCCAGCGCGAGTGCGTTGGCCACCTCGCGCAGGGTGTTGTCCGGATGGACCGAGGTCCGGATGCTCAGGGTGGCGGCCGCGACCGTGGTGCCGAGGCAGTTCTGCAGCACCTGACGGGTGGTCACGCCGACCAGCGCGCCGGAACCGTCGACCACGGGGTAGAGCCCGGCGTAGTGGGTCTGCGGCAGGATCGGGTCGATGAGATCGTCGATTCCGAGCACCAGCGGATCGGCGGTCATCACCTCGTGGGTGAAGAACGTCTCCAGCGGATCGGTGGTGTATTCGCGGGTCAGATGCAGTCGGCGGCGGGCGATCTTCTCGGTCAGCACCGAACGCTTGAGCAGCAGTACCGACACCGCGTACGCCGAGACCGAGGCCACCGCCAGCGGCAGCACGTCGTTCCAGGCATGGGTGAGTTCACAGGTGAAGACGATGCCCGTCAGCGGTGAGCGCATCACACCACCCACGACCGCGGCCAGTCCGCACATGGCCCAGAAGCCGGCGGTGACGTGCGGCAGCAATCCGCCCTCGGCGGCGCCGAGCGCCGCGCCGATCATGAACACCGGCGCCAGCACGCCGCCGGAGGTGCCCGATCCGAGTGAGAGCGACCAGATCAGCGTTTTCACCACGAGAATGCCGACGATCAGCGACAGCGTGGCATGTCCGGTGAGCAACTGGTCGATGACGTCGTAGCCGACGCCGAGCGCTCGCGGTTCGAACAGGCCGCCGATGCCGATGATCAGGCCGCCGATCGCGGGCCACCACATCCAGTGCACGGGAAGTTTGGCGAAGGAGTCCTCGGCGAAATACACCATCGCGGTGGCGGCGATGGCCAGCAGTCCGCCGGTGATGCCGGGGATCAGCGCCAGGCCGTCGGACAGCGCGCCGGGAGTGCGCCCGTCGGTCGCCACCGCGAAGACCGGTCCGTTGCCGAGCATCGCCCAGCGGCAGATGGTGCCGGTGACCACGGCGGCCACCACCGGAACGAAACTGCGTGGCCGCCATTCGAACAGCAGCAGTTCCACCGCGAGCAGAATCGCCGCGAGCGGGGCGTTGAAGGTCGCGGCCATACCCGCCGCCGAACCGGCGACCAGCAGTGTCTTGCGTTCGTCCGCGGACAGTTTCAGCAACTGCGCCACAATCGAGCCGACCGCGCCGCCGGTCATGATGATCGGCCCCTCGGCGCCGAACGGCCCGCCCGAGCCGATGCTGATCGCCGCCGAGGCCGGCTTGAGCAGCGCCACCCGCGGTTGCACCCGGGACCCGCCGGTCAGAATGGCCTCGATCGCCTCCGGCATGCCGTGACCGCGAATCTTCTCCGAGCCGTAGCGCGCCATCACCCCGATGATCAGGCCGCCGACGACCGGTGCGCTCAGCACCAGCCACCACGGGTGATGGGTCGCGCCCGGTGCGACCATCTCGGTGCTGAGGCGTTGATAGAACACGAGATTCGTGATGAAGCCGATCAGCTTCAGCAGCGCGTAGGCGGCCCCCGCGGCCGCTCCGCCGACCGGTATCGCGAGTCCGGCGATCAGCAGCAGTCGCGGCGTGACCTGGAAATCACCCAGATGTGTTGCGCGCGAATGCCCGGCGCTCATAACGACCCCGGCCCGGTGGCGGTGACGAAAGGCGTGGTGGCGGCGGCCTGCACCAAGTCCCGCGCCGCGACGATCACGCGGTCGCGCGCCTCGGGAGTGAGCTCGTCGAGCAAGGACCCGAAGGCGACTTTCCGCCGCTGCAGCACCTGGTCGACCACCGCCTGCCCGGCGGTGGTGACCTCGATGGTGACCACGCTGCGGTTGTGCGCATCGGTTCCTCGCGCCACGTATCCGCGGCCCTCGAGTTTGTCGGCCAGTCGCGTCACCGAGGAGGCGTTGACGCCGAGCGCGGCGGCCAGCCGCGACGACGACACCCGGCCGAGGGCCTGCAGGATCAGCAGGAAGCGCATCTGCGGAAAGGTGACGCCGGGAGGTGCGGCGTGGGCGCTGTCCCAGGCGATGGAAACCAGCATCCGGGTCAGCGCTTCCAGTGCCGCGATCTCGGCGGTGGTGCTCTGTGCGGGCGCGGCGCCGGCGAGCGACGCGGCGGTCTCCTCATGGCCTTGCATTAGACAAGAGTTGCAATATGCAAAGGTGGGGTCAAGTCGAGCGACCTCTGTTGTGGTCGCGATCACAACGGAGGCTGCGCGGAGTGACGTGCTCCTGCCGGTATCGGTCGGCAGAGAATGACGAAGCCCTCGCGATGCGGCTGCTGCAGGATGCGATCTGTCTTCGGATCGAATTCCCGTGCGCCGCAGGAGGAAATGTGGACCTGTCGAAAGCCGGGCTCAGGCGTCGAGCGTGCCGTTGCGGAGGTCGGTGGTGAAGGCGTCCCATTCGGCAGGGGTGAAGACGAGGGCGGGGCCGGTGGGGTTCTTGGAGTCGCGGATGCCTACATGACCGTTGTCGAGGAACGCGGTCTCCACGCACTCTTTGCCGCCCCCGCTGCGGCTGGATTTGAACCACTTGGCGCCGGCTAGGTCCAGGTTCACCGTTCGTGCTCCCTTGCTATCTGCCGCAGTCGGCGCTTGCTCTCTGCAACGTCGTGCGCCGCATCCCGAATGACGCTGTACGCCTGACGATACCTGGCGACGTCCTTTGCGCGCTCGAGATATAGATCGCCCGCAAAGGATTCGATGTACACGACTGTCGGAGACAGTTCGCGTCCCTTCGAGTCGGTGCCGAAGTCGAGGATGGCAAACGGACCTGTCGGGAGACCTGCGGGAAATCCGGTCTCGTAGGGCAGCACTCTCACCGTGACGTTAGCCGGAAGATTTGCCAGATGATGGCATTGTGCCGCCATGATCTTTCCGCTGCCCACAACGGTGTGCAGTACCGATTCATGGATGACGAAATCGACCATGACCGGTTTGACCTTCAGGGTCAGCAACATCTGGCGCTTGACGCGTAGCTGGATTCGCCGTTCCAGCTCCTGCTCGTTGATGTCGGAGTAGTAGCCCAGTTCAATTGCCCGAGCGTAGGCCGGTATTTGTAGGAGTCCAGCGACGATATGGGGTTGGAAGATCGACAGTTTCTCCGACGACGACTCCAATCCGACGTACAAATCGAAGTTTCCGGTGATCACATCATCGAATGCCTGCCACCAACTTTTCTCGGTGCTCTGCTTCGCCAGGCCGATGAGCCCCGCACACACCTCGGGATCGTCGATGTCGTAAATGCGGCACAGCGCCTCCACATCGAGCACGCGGATGGCCGGGGACTTCCCGGCCTCGAGCCGAGACAGTTTGCTCGCCGACCATTGCATCAGCGGCGCAACATCTTCCAACCGCAGGCCGACGCCGAGTCGGGCCTCCTTGAGATACCTCCCCAATTGCCGCCGGGGCAGAGTGGTCGAGCTGTCCTCACCGATGTTCGTCACGGATTCCTCGTTTGCATCGTGAGCGGTCGCCGTTTGCACGAGGAAAGAAATCGGCTACCCCCGTGCGAACCGCTCTGGGCCGTCGCAGAACCTTCGTTGCATATGCATGGCGCTATTGTCCCGCCGGCTCATTCGGTGGTCTTCTTGAGCCACCCCGATGGCCGGGAAACTCGAATCGGCAAGTCGCACAACCGTTGCCCCCGGATGCGACTACACCCGTGATGATACCGACGAGACATTACCGCGTAGCACCGACGCCGCAAGGTAATGGCCGAAAAATGGCCCCGGCCATCGGGAGTACCACCAGCCGTATGTCCGCTGGTGCCCCGACGATGTCCGGAGGTGTTCTCCCGTGCACGGTTTGCGACCGATCATCCACAGCGCCCTGCCGACCATGACCACCACGCTCGCTCACCGCATCATGCAGGACCATCTCGACTGCCCGATCACGGTGTGCGCCAGAAAGTTACAGGCCAAACTCTGGCTCGTCGCGACGGGCGCCATGCACCCCGCCGACCGCCCGCACTTCGGGATCTGAGCATGACCAATCCCGTCTTCCACGGCCCGCTCGCCAACCCGATCTCCCCCGAGCGGATGCACCGTGAGATCCACGCCGAACGCCACGCCGACTGCACCCCGCACACCTGCGAGATGCTCAGCAGCTGCCGCAACATCCTCACAACCCTCGGCCACGACCCCGACGCCGCGACCACTGCCGAATGCGCCGCTTGCAGCACCGGCCGGACAATGAAAACGTCCCGCTCGCAGGATGTTTCGACGCCACCATCCACACTCCCCACCGAGTGGCGCGAGCGGGCCTGAGGTGCCTGCGGGGTCCCCCTCCCGACCCCGCAGGCCACCGCAACTCCCCACTACCGCAACTCCCCACTACCGCAACTCCCCACTACCGCAACGCGCCGCCATCGCAACGCGCCACCACGGCACCACGCCGCCATCGCAGCGTCCCGCTCCGCAACGCCGCGCGCGCCATCCCGCCCGACGAGGAACGACGTATGACACCTTCTCTGCCACAACGCATTCCACGAACATCATCGGCACCTGCGATCCACGGCGACCCCCACTGGTACGCGGCAATCGCACAAGCCCTACGCGCCACCCCCGCCGCCCGTTTCCCCTGCCTGAGGTCAAGTCCAAGCGGGTGGTGTATCGGGGTGATTTCCGCGTGATCCTGTTCGATCAGGCGGTCAGTGCGGGGGTGG
>NZ_LZML01000076.1:0-3271 GCF_001665695.1 Nocardia sp. 852002-51101_SCH5132738
TCCGCGACCGTTGGCTTTTGCACGGCTACGACCTCGATCCGGAAGGCCAGGGCTGATGGGCAGACAACCGACCCAGCCTTGTGGGCAGGCGTCATGACCGCGGTTGCGGCGCCGGCGGCCGCGCCGTCGCTGGAGTGGGCCCGTTGGATCCCGGCCGGGGTGCGGATCGCGGCGCGGCGGCGTCGGGACCGGGCGGCGGCGGTGGCGTGGGCGCGGGAGGCGCTGGCCGATCCCGCGCTGGTGGTTCTGGACTGCGAGACCACCGGCCTGTTCGGCGCGGGCCGCCCGGATCCGCGCGTGGTGGAGCTGGCGGTACTCGCCGGTGACGGATCGGTGTTGCTGGACACCCTGGTCGACCCCGGCGCGCCGATCCCCGCGGCGGCGTCCGCGCTGCACCACATCACCGACGAAACCGTGGCCGGCGCACCGTCGTTCGCGCAGATCCTGACCGAGCTGGAGATGGTGCTGACCGGTCGGCGGGTGGTGATCTACAACGCCCGCTACGACACCGAGGTACTCGCCCTTGAGCTGGCCCGCGCCCACGGTGTGAGCCCGGCTGATATCGGCGGCTGGTGGGCCGCGCGCGGCGTCCGGATCGAATGCGCGATGCAGCAGGCCGCCGCCCATCGCGGCGAGTGGGACCACAAGCGCGGCCGGTGGCGGTATCCGCGCCTGGCCAATCACGCCGCCGATGCGCACCGCGCGCTCAGCGACTGCCACGCCACCCTGGCCGCGATCACCGAGATAGCCGATGGGCGACCGCGCAGCTGGTGGCGGATGTTCTGACCAAAAACGGGTGTGGCCCTGGCACTTCGGAAAGTGTCAGGGCCACACCCGTCTGGGGCGAGCCGGATGACTCGTTAGGACGCCTGTGGGGCCTCGGTGACGCGAATGCTGCCCACCATCGATCCCTCGTTCACCAGAGTTTCCACTGCTTCCTCAGCGTTCAATGCGTGGCGGCCGTCCAGGCCCCAGGCCTCGAGGTGGTATCCGGCGGTGACCAGGGCACGCACCGTCACCTGCGCGCGTTCACGCACCGCCGCGCGCCACTGTGTTCGTGCCTGCTCGATCGCTTCCTTGCCGCGGGCTTTCCACTCCTCCGTGGTTTCATCTTCGGCTTGGTATTCGCGGAAACCGATCTTGTGCAGCGTCCAAATCGGCTCGTACTTGCGAACCACCGTCGCAGCCCGATTCCGGAAGTAGTCCACCGACAGCAAGACATCCGCGGTCGGAAGGCCGGAATCCTTCGTGTTGGCCCAAAAGGTTTCCACCGACAGGCCCGCGTCGGTCAGCACCTTGCGCAGTTCCGCGCGCCACTGGGCCACCGCGAGGATGTCGAGCACGGTCATGCGTGACCACGTGGTCGACACCTCCCGCGCGAGTTCGTTCTTCGATACGCCCGCCTCGTGCGCGGCCCACATCGTGTCCGCCAAGGCCAAGTCCGCGTCCTCCCGCGCTCGCCGCGCCGTGGTGACCAATTGCAGTGCCGCTGAGGCTTTTTCGTCCATAAGACCATCGTACGGTCTAAAATTATACCAGTCAAGAATTAGACCAATATTGCGGCCTGCGTAGACCGGCCAACCGGGCCTGCGCGGGGCGTCGCGGATTCCCGCAAAATCGCTCTATCGTGAACACGATTAATCGTGTTATCGTGTTTGTGGTGGTCGAACCACCCCACCCGATGCCGGTACAGCGTCGTACCGAGAGGGCCAGCGCCGCCCCTCGCGCATCACAAAATCCCCGGCAACTGAGGGAGAAACCCCATGTCACAGCCCACGATCCCCGACGCCATCGAGTCCGCTCTGGCCGACTTCGCCCTCGCGGTGCGCGAGAACGCCGGCGGTCCGACCCCGGCGACCGAGAAGGCGCGGCGCGAGTCGTTGAACGTGTTGCGCGCCATGATCGCCTCCGAGTTGTCCGACGCTCGCGAGGACGGCGCCCGGACCGCGATGGGCTACGCGCCCATCGCCTGACCTGCACCACCTCCACGAGATCCGGCCCCGAGTCCCTGCTACGGGCTCGGGGCCGGCCTCGACAATTCACCGAACGGAAGTACCGACATGGCTCTGATCACCATCACCGCCGATCTGCCCGGCGATGCCACCACCCGCGTGAGCGCCGACCAGGTGAGCGCGCATTTCGCCCTCGCCCCGCATCTGCTGGTGCTCGACTCCGGCGAGGTCGTCTACGGCGAGAACCAGCCGTTTCTGCTGATCCACATCCCCAGCGGTCGCCCGGTCGTCGCCAGCGGCCCCGGCATCGACCTGCGGCGGCTGGCCGTGCTGCTCGAGGATCTGCCCATCGACTGGAACCTGCCCGACCCGGTCGAATCGGCCTGCCCGCACTTCGGCGAGATCCGCGAAGCGCTCGCCCTGGCCGCCGACGACCACACGGTCACCGTCACCGTCTGACCGGCCCCGATCCTCGAATCTCATCGACAACAAAGGAATTCGATTCATGAGCACACTTGCCACCGTCGACCTGCCGCAGATGGCCCCGATCACCCGCCACCGCGTGGCGCTGGAGTTCGAGCCGCTGACCACTCAGCGCCTGGTCGTCGAAGTCACCGACCCGGCCGAGGGCACCGCCCGCTGGGTCCTGCTGGACTACCGCAGCCCCGGCGTGACCACGCTGCGGGTCCACACCCTCACCGACGCCGACGACGACCTGCGATCGCCGTGGGATGCCGTCGACGCGGGCCGGGCTGTGGTGATCGCCCTCGGCCACATTCGCGATGCCGCCGACCACGACGACCCGTCCGCGTGGCTGGACGACCTCGAGATCCCCGAGCCGATCGGCCCGGACAGCGACCAGGAGCGCGCGCTCGTGGCTGCTGCCGTGTCGGGCCTGGCCGAGATCCGTGCGATGTCGGGCATCGTGGCCGGCGCCGCGCTGGTGGCCCTGCAGCTGCAGGATCTGCTGGCCAACCAGCTGACCGGCGGCACCTGGAAAACCGTCGACGACGACGATGTCATCGACGGACCGCAGACCCTGATCGAGGCCCTGGCGGAAAACGATCTGCTCGACGGCGACGCCGAGGACAACCGCGGCATCATCGAGGACGCCTACCGGGACCGCGGCTACACCGACCCCGAGATGTCGGGGATCTCGGTCCGCCACTCCACCACCGTCTGACCTCTGCGACTCCCTGATTCGGCCCCGGACCCGCAGGTCCGGGGCCGTTTTCGTGTCCGTGTCGAACTTTTTCGACCTCGCTCTATCGTGAACACGATTAATCGTGTTATCGTGTTTGTGGTTGGCGGAGAGGCCA
>NZ_LZML01000077.1:0-5202 GCF_001665695.1 Nocardia sp. 852002-51101_SCH5132738
GTCGGTCCTTCCTGCCGAGCCATCAGGCTCGACTCATCGGACCGAGATCAGATCCACCGGAACACCGACAGTCCCGGAAAGTGTGCTGGACGGGCGGGTGGACGCTGAACTTGTGCGGGGCGAAGACCAGACTGCCCAGGGTCCCGCCGACGTAACCGCCGACGATGCCTAGCACGATGGTCAGAATCCAGCCGAAGTTCTCCTTACCGGGAACCAGGAGGCGAGCGATCGCACCGGCGATGAGGCCGATGATGATCATCGTGATGATACCCATGGTGAATCTCCTTGCGGGCAACCTGTAGGGGACCCGACCGTAGCAGGGGAAAGGCCCTGTCCGCAGGCGCATGTGCCTATAGTCACCGGACCGGCGCAAGAGAGTGTGACCGGCCGTTATGCGGGTATTCCGGTACGAATCCACGGCCCCGGACACGACATCGCCCCAGGCGGATTCGCGCCCGGGGCGAAGGGGTCGTGCCGGCCGATCACAGCTCGGCGGGAGTCTTCTTGGCCACGCTGCGGACCTCGATGGCGTAGATCATCTCCATCACGCCCATGAAGATCAGCCACCACCCGACGACCAGTGCCAGCACGGTGATCGAGTGGATGGGCCAGACCACCAGTGCGATACCGCCGATCAACAGCAGAATGCCGAAGAAGATCGCCCAGCCGCGGCCCGGGACCCCTTGCGGCGCTTCGGCTCCCGCGACCATGGCGGCGATGCCGCGGAACAGCCAGCTGATGCCGATCCACAGAGCCAGCAACACCAGGGAGTTGCCGATGCTGCGGAAGGCGAAGAAGGCGAGGATGAACGACAGGATGCCGCTGATGAGGGTCAGCACCCGGTAGCCGGTGCTGACGTGCGGGCCGAAGGCGGCGATCAACTGCAGAATTCCCGAGATCAGCAGGTAGACGCCGAACAGGATGCCGGCCACGGCGAGCGTCGGACCGGGCCAGACGAGCACGATAATCCCGACGATCACCGACAGCAGGCCGATGACCAGCAATGATTGCCATGCGCCACGGGCCAATTGGTGCAATGGCCCCACGTAAACTCCCTCTTTGCTGGTTGTCATGTGGGCAGGATAAATCCAGTGGATGCGATAGCGGGCAATTAACCAGTATCGAACGAGTTACGGTGTGCGAGCGAGCGCCGTATCCGGGTGTTTCCGCTGTCGTGCGGGCCCGATCTCGCCCGGCCGGGCCGCATTGTCGCGACCGCGTGCTGGATAGGCTGTGTCCGGGTTTCGACACCTGTCCACCGCTGCGCAGAATCGAGGCGTCATGGAACTGAGTCTGCACTACTGGAACTTCTCGACTCCCGCCGATCCGGCGCGTACCGCGGGTGCCATCGCGGAGACCGCGCGGATCGCCGAGGAGGCCGGTTTCACCGAATTCACGGTGATGGATCACTACTTCCAGATGGAACACACCGGGGTGGCCGAGGAGCCGATGCTCGAGGCCTACACGACCCTGGGGTACGTGGCCGCGCTGACCGAGCGGATGCGCCTGGCCGTGCTGGTGACCGGTGTGATGTACCGGTATCCCGGTCTGCTCGCCAAGATCGTCACCACCCTCGATGTGCTGTCCGGCGGGCGGGCGCAGCTCGGCATCGGCGCCTCCTGGTACGAGCGGGAGCAACGCGGGCTGGGTGTGCCGCTGGTGCCGATGGGGGAGCGCTTCGAACGGCTCGAGGAGACGCTGCAGATCTGCCTGCAGATGTGGAGCGACGACAACGGCCCGTACCGGGGCGCGCATTATCAGCTCGACGAAACGCTGTGCGTACCCGCGCCGTTGAGCCGTCCGCGGCCGCCGATCCTGATCGGTGGTGGTGGTGAGAAGAAGACGCTGCTGCTGGTCGCCCGCTACGCCGACGCCTGCAATCTGTTCGCCTCCTCGCCCGAGGACGTCACGCGCAAACTCGATGTGCTGCGCGCCCACTGCAAGGCCGAGGGGCGCGATTACGACACGATCCGCAAGACCGCCACCTACATCGGCCCGGTCGTGGACGATCCGGACGCCTTCGTCGCCGACGCCGAACGCTATGCGGCGCTGGGCATTACGCAATTCGACATCATGCCTGACCGGAATCCGGTCGAATACGCCGAACGCGCCGCGGAGCTGGTGCCGCGCCTGCGCTCACTCTGAGACATTCACTCGGAGTCATCCCTCGGAGTCATCCCTCGGAGCACGCCCGTACTCGCCGAAGGCCGGTTCGAGCAGATCGAAGATGCGCTCGGCCTCGGCGGTGACGGTGTCCGCGACCCGGCGCCGCGGCGCGCCGGACAGCTGCAGCTGTTGAATGCGCTGGAACAGCAGCCGACAGGCCGCCGCCAATTGGGCGGCCGCCGTCCGGCGCAGCAGGTCGTCCCCGGGTAGCACGTCGGCCAGGGCCTGTTCGCGCAACTCGTGCAGTTCGCGCACCCGCGCGGTGAGTGTCGGGCTGTCTGCGAGCATGCGGCTGAACTCCGGTCCCGAGAATCCGACGTCGGCCGCGTAATCCTGTGCCGCGCAACGGAACAGGCGGCGTAGCGCGTCGAGCGCCGATTCGTCGGCGGCACGGGCGGCTACCGCGGCGGCGAGGGCGCCGACGAACTGCTCGTGATGGTCCAGTGCCAGATCCTCCTTGCGCGGGAAGTAGTTGGTGACGGTCTTCTTCGCCACCCGCGCGGCCTCCGCGATCTCCGCGATGGTGGTCGCCTCGAATCCGCGCTCGATGAACAGCCTGGTCGCGGTGTCGGAAATCTCCTGGCGGGTCTGCTGCTTCTTGGTTTCCCGCAGTCCGGGCGTCGCACTGGCCATGGCCGGAAATATTACCACCGACATAAAAATAGCCTTGACCTACCGCAGCGCGGTGTCATAATCTTACGTCGGTAGTAAGAATTCGAGGAGGTAGGGATGTTGCCCCGTAACAGCTGTTGAGTCACTTCGAGCATCAGCCCGCGGCCATCTGCCGCTTCAGGACGAAAGGCACTGTCGGTGCGCGCAATTCAGTGCTCTCCCGCGGCGGATCGCCTCGCCCGCTCCCGGCTCGTGGAGGTCGAACGCCCCGAGCCCGGACCGGGGCACGTGCTGGTCCGCACCGAATTGACCGGTGTAGGTGTCGGCCTGGTGCGGATGCTGCGGGCCGATGCCGCGGCGAATCCGGGCGGTGAGATGGTCGGGACGGTGGTCGCGGTGGGCCCCGGCGTCGCGGAATCCTGGATCGGAACCCGGGTGGGCGGGGTGGTGTTCGCCTCGTTGTACGCCGAATACGTCTGTGCCGCAACGGCGATGGTGACCGAGATACCGGCCGATGTGCCCGCGGCCGACGCCCTGGCCGTGGTGCGTTGCGGCCTGGTCGCCATGGGTGTGGTGCACGCGGCGAAAACCGTTGCGGGCGCCTCGGTTCTGATCACCGCCGCCGCGTCCGGAGCCGGACATCTGGCGCTCCAGCTCGCACGAGCCGCGGGAGCGTCCCGGGTGGTCGCCGCCGTCGGATCGACCGGAAAATTCGATTTCGTCCGGCAGTGCGGCGCCGATGACGTGCTGACCTACGACGATCCGTGGCCCCGTGCCGTCGACATCGTGCTCGACGGCGTCGGCGGTGACCTGGTGCAGCGCGGCGTGGACAGCCTGGGCCCGCACGGCACGCTGGTCGCCTACAGCGCCGGTGGTGGCGCGGTCGACACCTCCACGCTGCTGGGCGACCTCAAAACGATCACCGGCTTCTCGATGGGACTGCTGTCGCGGACCGAACCCGAACTGATCGCGCAGCATCGGGCGCGGTTGTGGAAGCTGTTGGAGGAGAAGGTGATACGTCCCCGAGTGGAGGTGCGCGACTGGACCGAGCTGGATGCCGTCGTCGATCGGATCGCCACCCGCCGCAACGTGGGGCGGATGGCGATCAGCGCCGGACCCGGCCCTGGATGAGCGCGCTCTGGCTCACAACACCGCCTGGGTCTGGGTGACCTTGCCGACGAGTTTGCCGGCGTCGTCGTGGATTTCGGTTTCCACCACGATGAAGCTGCGCCCCGCGTGCAGCGGCGTCGACGAGGCCACCGCATAGCCGGACCGGATCGCCCGCAGGAAATTCGTCTTCGACTCCACGGTCGTGGTGCCCTGCTTGCCCTCCGGCAGATTCAGGTACGCGCACACCGCACCGGTGGCGTCGGCCAGCGACATCAGCACTCCGCCGTGCAGGACGCCGCCGAGGGTGCACAGGCTCTCGTCCCAGGCGAGCCGGCTGCGCACCAGCTTCGGCCCGTGCTCGAGCACCTCGACGCCGAGTTTCTCGGTGAACGGCATGGTGCTGTGGAACAGCCGGGTTCCTTCGGTATCGATCATGATGTCGAGCTTGCCCGGACGCGCGCGCGAGGTCCATTACCCTCGGGGTAACGGTCCCGGGCGGGCCGCATCGGCCACCAGTTCAGCGGGCCCATCAACCGCACCAGCGCCGGCACCAGCAGCATCCGCACCAGCGTGGCGTCGATGACCAGCGCCAGGATCATGCCCAGGCCGAGGAATCGCATCGGCGTCAGCGGGGACAGCGTGAAGGCGCCGGTGATGAACACTAGAAGCGTTGCGGCGGCGGTGATCACGCGGGCGGTGCGGACCGTGCCGGTGCGGACCGCGGTCACGGTGTCGCAACCGTCGTGACGGGCCTCGACCATGCGCGAGAGCAGGAAGACCTCGTAGTCGGTCGAGAGCCCGAAGACGACGGCGATGATCAGCACCATCATCCCCGCCGAGAGCGGTCCCACACTCACGTGCAGCAGATCGGCGAGATGGCCCCGGCAGAAGATCCAGGTCAGGATGCCGAAGGTGGCGGCCAGGCTGAGGAATGCCAGCAGTACCGCCTTCACCGGCAGCACCGCCGAGCGGAACGCCGCGCCGAGCAGGATCAGCGTGGCGAGCACCATCACCGTGATCATCAGCGGCATCCGGGAGGTGATGGCCGCGACGCTGTCCACGGTGGCCGCGGTATCGCCGCCGACCTGGATCTCGACGCCGTCTGGCGGCTCGAGATTCCTTATGCGCGTGACGGTTTCGATGGCGGCGGGGGAGCGGTCCGGGTCGTTCAAGGCCGCGTGCAGCACCACCGCGTCGTCCACCGTGGCGAGTCGCTGCACGTCGTGCACACCCGGGACCGCGCCGAGCGATGATGGGGCCGCGTGGTGGACGCGGTGGTGCGCCGGCCCGGCGTCGTGGCCGTCACCCACAGCA
>NZ_LZML01000078.1:0-1987 GCF_001665695.1 Nocardia sp. 852002-51101_SCH5132738
CCCACCCCTGCACTGACCGCCTGATCGAACAGGATCACGCGGCAATCACCCGATACACCACCCGTTTGGACTTGACCCACGGCGCCGCAACGCCCGCTCCACAGTGGACGTGGAGACCTCGACCGATTCTCGCGCCGCGGCCTGGACAACGCCACCAGTGAATTGCACTTGGCGGCAACCGCCTTCAACCTCATGAAGATCCATCGAGCGACCATCGCGGCGTGACGCCCTCGCCCCTCCGCCGATACAAACATCATGTCGCCGAGCGCGATTCACTGCGTCCAGATCTAACTCTGCTGCAATTCTGCAACAGCCTCCGAACTGCAGCCCGCCGCAGCCGCTGTCACCCGGCTGCGCACCGGGCCGCTGGCACCCCTGGTCACCAGCACCGTGCAGTCGGCGGCGCGAATCACCCTAGGCTAGGCCCAGCGACCGCGTGCAGCGACGAGAGTGCGCACCCAACCGCGCTCGCTCGTTGCAGACAGGGTTGCCCCGCGGCGGTGCCATCCGCCTGTGGACATCAGCAGTATCGAAGGGACGTAGTTCGTTTCATAGGTGGTCGCCTATGAAACACGACGATCATCGGACCTCGACCAGCCCGAATTCCGTTTCATGGGTTGTTGCAAAAGAACCCGCAGTTGAAACGCACTCATGAAACACTTGAGCCTGTGAGCGAGGACTATCAGCGAGTCGAAGTCCATCCGTGCCCGATGTCGGCCTGCGCGGCCCCAGCAGGCTCACCGTGCCGCACCGGCACGGGAAAGGTCGCCACCCAATACCACACCGCCCGCTTCCGGCTGGTGCCCGCGCTGGCCAAGGCACTGTCCATGACGACCCCCGCGATCCGCAACCCCGGCCGCGCATGGATCGAACTGCCCCGCCCCGCCGCCCTCAGCGCACCGGCCGGGCACGCCCGCATCGGCTACGCCCGCGCCTCCACACTGCGCCAATCTCTCGACACCCAACTCGACGCGCTCACCGCCGCGAACGTGAGCCGGGTCTTCTCCGAGAAGATCTCCACCCCCGCCACCCACCGACCCGAACTCGACGCCGCCGTCACGCTGTGCCGAGAACTGCGGGCCAGCGGCGTCGCGGTCACTCTCGTTGTGCACGAACACAAACGGCTCGGCCGCGGCATCGACCTGGCTGCCCTCGCCGACAACCTGAAATCCGCCGATATCGGCCTGGAATTCCTGACCGGCGAACTACAAGGCAGCCACGACCCGGCCGGCGTCGTGTTCACAGTGCTGGCCGCGTTATCGGGCATGGAACGCGAATACATTCGTGACCGCACCCTCGAAGGCCACGAATCCGCCCGCAAACGCGGCAAAACCATCGGCGGCGCGCACGTCACCGACCCCGACATGCTCGCCATGGCCCTGCACCTTCGCGACCAGCAACTCAGCCTGCGCGACATCGCCGCCCGCCTGGTCATCACCACCGGAACGAAGAAGGGCCGACAGCCCTCACCCGCCACCGTCATGCGCATGTTGCACGACCACGACGCCGCGTCCTGACAACACCAAACGAGCCCGGACCAGCACGGGACACCAGCAACCTTGTCCTACTTTGCACTTCCTGACAGCTTTAGGATTCCGGGGCCTACTACGTCTGATACGGACCCGCCTCGTCCCGGCCGGTCGACCTGGCCTGGACCGCCGGATCCCGCTGGCATGTAGAGGAAGCGTTCCAGCAGGCCAAGAACGAGGCCGGGCTCGACCACTACCAGGTCCGCGACTATCGGGCCTGGTACGCCCACATCACCTTGCCGATGCTCGCACTGGCCTACCTCGCCGCCTCGAAAACCATTGCCGCAAAGGGGGACCCGGAGAAAAGGCCGCAGACATGATCGCACTGACACTACCCGAGATCCGCCGCCTGCTCGTCGCACTCGTCCTCACCACCTCTCACGGGAGTGTCGGATTACCGGTGGATCTGACCCCGGTAGGGGTTAGTTTCCGGTCGGGTTGATCCGGCCTTCGAATGC
>NZ_LZML01000079.1:0-604 GCF_001665695.1 Nocardia sp. 852002-51101_SCH5132738
TGTAGGAGGCCTGGACGTTGGTGACGCCCGCGTGGAGTCGCCTGGCTGGTGGCTGGTTTCCGGCGGCCGAATGCGGTCGATGATAGTTGTAGTGGATGTTCCAGATCTGCAGCGCCTGCTGGCGCTGCAGATCTGAGGTCCACTCGCGGGCGTAGAGGAATTCCTCGGCCAGGATTCGGTTATAGCGCTCGACTTTCCCGTTGTGCCGAGGCGTGTAGGGAGTGATCCGCTGGTGACGGGCACCGAGTAGCACTTTCGCGAAATCGCGGGCCCTGTAGCAGGAGCCGTTGTCGGTGACGATCCGCTCGATTCGTGTGATGCCGTGCGCGGCGAAGAACGCCCTGGCTCGGAACACGAAACCGATTGCTGTGACAGCTTTCTCGTCAGGCAGTGCCTCGGTGTAGGCCAGCCGGGAGAAGCCATCGACAGCTGAGTGCAGGAACACGTAACCAGGCCGGGTGCGCCGGTTCACCGCGCGGGTGGCTTTGTGCTGGGCCGATCCCTTGCCGTGGACACGCCAGCCACCGCCATCGGGGATGTGGCCGACCTTTTTGATATCGACGTGCACCATGTGCCCGGGCCGGCGAGCGGCGATCCGGCGCGG
>NZ_LZML01000080.1:0-5895 GCF_001665695.1 Nocardia sp. 852002-51101_SCH5132738
GATCGTTCGCCGTAGCCGGCACCGCACATCGAGTCGGCTTCGTTGCTCATCAGGGCTTTGATGAAGGTGGACATCATCTCGCGCAGCAGGTCCGGGCTCGCGACGGCGAGTTGCTCGGACAGCATTGCGGACGGGTCGATAGGCTGGACAGAGGTCATCGCGTGAAACTTTCTTCCTTCAAGTGACTTGGCGGTCTTTTGAAGGATCACGCGGTGACCACCCTCTACTCGGCTACGACACGCCCAGACTTCGCTGAGGGCCCGTCGTACACCATCCTGCTGGACTCAACCGCCGATCGAAGCGCTGGAGCGGCTCAAACGGGCCTCGAAGGTCCGGGTCTATACCGACAGCACCTATGTGCGCGACGGCATCACCGCATGGGTGCACAAGTGGCAGGCCAACGGGTGGGTGACCACGAAGAAGGAGCCGGTCAAAAACGCTGACCTGTGGCAACGGCTGATGCAAGCGTGCGCCTTGCACGAGGTCGAATGGGAATGGGTGAAAGGGCATGCCGGCCACCCCGAGAACGAACGAGCTGACCGGCTGGCTGTCCGCGGCGCCTGCGAGGCCGGTGGGGTTGAGGAGCAGCCCGGAAAGACGGTCCGTCGTGATCCTCCCACCCGCAAGCCGACCACAACGACGGGTGAGCGCTGCCGAGCAACCACCAAAGCAGGTGTCCCCTGCGCCACGAACGCGGGACCCTCGGGACTTTGTCATGTTCACGACCCCGCTCTGCAGTGCGGGGCTATGACCACGAAGGGCAGGCCCTGCGGTATCGCGACCGGCGGCGGCCGGTGCAAAACCCATCGAGGGGCGGAGCGGATGCCCGACGTCAAAGCGCCGTCAGAACTCGGCCTGCTGGATCTCTGAGGCGGTCCGACAGGAAGCGCGAAACACGTTCTGGCCCAGTCGATATCGCCAACAATTACAAGCCACCCGCGATGCCTCAACCGCCGCCTTGCGGAGGGCCCTGCTCTGATTGCCGTAGAGCGCTAGACAACATCACCGTTCACCGCTCTTCGAGCACAAGTGCGGTGGCGGGAGCCCTGCTATAGGGCGGATTGAACTCCGATTGGTGGGCCTGGTCGGTCGTTGCGAACTACTATGGGTGCCTTGAAGTTCAGGGAGGGGTCTTGGTGATCGGTCGCGGAGCGTTTCGCGGAATCGTTCTCGAAGGACTGCTGGCGAGGTACTGCATAACACCGGGTACAAATTCCAGGTGCCTGCGCATAAGGATTCCGGCGTCCGCACCTGCTTGGAACGCCGAGATAGACGCCCGGAATCAGTGGATCGCAATCCAAGCGAGCCGCCCGCGAAAGTCGGGGTGTCCCCGGTTCGTGACTGCGTCGGCGTCTTTGACAAGCTGGTCGTCACGTCTTGCGCGACCGGCGCAGCCAGAGCCAAGCGAAGGGACGATCACGGCCAAGACACCAACCGCGACGGATTCGCTGAGCCGGTCGCTGCTGCCGACTTCGTGGTACGCGGGAGTGTGGTGATGCGTGAGAATGTTCTTTCGACGCACCGGCTGCTGGAGACTATGGGCCGACCATCCGGGCGGCGCGTACGGATTCGCGCTGGGTATCCAATGTCCGTCGTCGAGTGAGCCTCGTAAGGAGCCTTGTGAGCACCCTCGGTAGTTTTATCTGGTCGATCGCCGATCAGCTTCGGGGTCCCTACCGCCCCAACCAGTACGGCAACGTGATCCTCCCGCTCACGATCCTGCGCCGCCTCGACTGCATCATCGAACCCGACCGGGAGACAGTGCGCGCACTGGCAGCGGAGTACGAGAATCCCAACCGGCTCAAGATCGAAGTCAAGAAGGCCACGGGGCGGCCGTTCTACAACACCTCGAACTATTCCTTCGCCAACCTCCTCGAAGACGCTGACGGGCTGGCAGACAACCTGGCCGACTACATCGACCGATTCTCGCCCGATGTCGACGTGTTCGAATACTTCGACTTCAAGAAGGAAATCCTCGCCCTGGAGAAGGCGGAGCTGCTGCGTGCGGTCGTCACGTCCTTCAAAGCCGTCGACCTGCATCCGGACGTGGTCTCCAACGCCGATATGGGTGATGCGTTCGAGTACATCATCCGCAGGTTCAACGAGGCCGCGAACGAGACCTCCGGTGACCACTACACCCCGCGGGACGCGATCCGGCTGCTGGTCGACCTGCTCTTAGCCGAGAAGGACGCCGACCTGACCGAAGCCGGTATCGTGCGCACTCTGTACGACCCGACCGCGGGTACCGGCGGTATGCTCGCGCTGGCCGAAGAGCACCTGCTCGCGCAGAACCCCGACGCGAAACTGAGCCTGTACGGCCAGGAGTACAACCCGCAGTCGTACGCAATCTGCAAATCCGACCTGCTGGCCAAAGGCCACGACGCGACCAACATCGCCTTCGGCAACACCCTCACCGATGACGCGTTCAAGGGCCGCCAGTTCGACTTCTGCATGTCCAACCCGCCCTACGGCGTCGACTGGAAGCAGTACGCCAAGGCGATCACGAACGAACGCGAATCCGCCGGCCCCTACGGCCGATTCGCCCCCGGCCTCCCGGCGACCTCGGACGGGCAGATGCTCTTCCTGCTCCACCTCGCCCACAAGATGCGCGCCCCCGAGGACGGCGGCGGCCGAGTCGGCATCGTCATGAACGGCTCCCCGCTGTTCAACGGATCCGCGGAGTCCGGCCCCTCCAACATCCGAAAGTGGTTGCTGGAGAACGACCTTGTCGAAGCGATCGTCGCGCTGCCGACCAACATGTTCTTCAACACCGGCATCGCCACCTACATCTGGATCCTCGACAACACCAAGCACCCCGACCGCAAGGGCCTGGTCCAACTCATTGACGGCACGTCGTTCTGGACCAAGATGCGCAAGAGCCTCGGGTCGAAGAACCGGGAACTCAGCGATGCAGACCGTACCGAGGTGGTGAAGTTGTATGTCGACTTCGCCGACGCCGACCCGGATTACTCAAAAGTGTTGCGCAACGACGAGTTCGGCTACTGGACCATAACCGTCGAGCGTCCGCTGTTGGATGAGGACGGGAAGCCGGTTGTAGATCGCAAGGGCAAGCCCAAGCCCGACTCGAAGAAGCGCGACACCGAAAATGTTCCCTTCACCTACGGCGGCTCGACCGCCGGCCCGACTGGCAGCGTCGAGGTCATCACCACCTACTTCGACGCCGAGGTGAAGCCGCACGTCCCCGACGCCTGGATCGACTGGTCCAAGGTCAAGACCGGCTACGAAATCCCCTTTACTCGCCACTTCTACAAGTACGTCCCGCCCCGGCCCCTCGACGAAATTGATGCCGACCTGGAGAAGCAGGTCGGCAAGATCCTCAACCTGCTGCGGGAGGTCGAGGGATGACGGCGAAGTATCCGAAGTACGTCGCGGCTGGTTCCGAGTGGCTAGACACCGTACCCGCTCATTGGAAAATCGGGAGGCTCGATCATGTGGCGCGCGCTTGGCCGAGCAACGTGGACAAGCATTCTGTTCCGGATGAACCATCAGTGAGGCTGTGCAACTACACCGACGTCTACAAGAACGCCTCGATCGTCGAAGGCATGAACTTCATGAAGGCGACGGCGTCACCTGATGAGATTGAGCGTTTCCGGATCGCGGTCGGTGACACCCTCGTGACGAAGGATTCTGAGACTGCTGACGATATTGGGATACCGGCCTTTGTCGAGTACGAGGCGCCGGACCTGATTTGCGGCTACCACCTATCGATCGTCCGGCCATTCTCTGGAGTCGTGGACCCGAAATTTCTCTACTGGGCGCTGGGGGCGGGCCCCACTACCGGGCAGTGGGCGGTCCTGGCATCCGGCGTCACCCGGGTAGGTATTAGGGCTGCGGACCTCGCGAAAGCGACGTTGGCTATACCGCCACTGGAAGAGCAGCGTGCCATTGCCGACTACCTCGACCGTGAGACCGCCTGCATCGACACGCTCATCGAGGAGCAGCAGCGCCTGATCGAGATGCTCCGCGAGCGGCGTGCTGCGGTTATCGCGTCTGCTTTGGCGCCGACCGACTCATGGGTATGTCGCAGGGTCAAGCACATTGGTGAAACGAGCTTGGGGAAGATGCTCGACGCGGGCCGTGCGGTTCGCGATGGAGACCAGCCGAGGGCGTACGTCCGGGCAGCGGATGTTCGTGCGGATGGCTCTGTGAATCTTCTGGATCTCAACGAAATGCCTTTTTCTGACGCAGAAATGGAAGTGTTCGACCTCCGCGCGGGTGACGTCCTTCTCATCGAGGGGGGTGCCACAGTCGGTCGTCCCGGGTTCATGTTCGAGTCGGCACCAGGGATAGCCTTCCAGAAGACCGTCAACCGACTGCGGGTCGGACCACGGACAAATGCTCGTTTCGTGTACTGGTCGATGCTTCGTCTATACGAGTCCGACTACTACGCCAATCACTTCGGGTCGGTCTCATTCGTTCATCTCACCGGTGAAAAGCTGAGGGAGATCGAACTTCATCTCCCGCCACTCGGGGAGCAGCGGGCTATTGCCGCATACCTCGATGAGCAAACCGCGAAAATCGATGCGCTCATTACCGAGACGGGGAACTTCATCGAACTCGCCCGCGAACGCCGTTCAGCACTGATCACGGCGGCGGTGACAGGCCAGATCGACGTGCGGGAGATGGCGTGAGGGCGGACCATCACGAAGCGGTCTTCGAGTCCGAGATCTGCGAGTACCTGGCCGATCACGGGTGGCTCTATTCGGCGAATGACACCGGCTACGACCGGGAGCGTGCGCTGTTCCCCGAGGACCTGTTCACGTGGCTGAAGGAGACCCAGCAGGCGGCGTACGAGAAGTCGTTGCGTGCGGCGGGGGCGGAGGCGAAGTTCCTGGATGTGCTGGTCGCGGCGCTCGACAAGCCTCTCGAACATGGTGGCGGGACGCTGAACATCCTGCGTAACGGGGTGCAGTACATCGGTGGCGGCCGGTTGAAGATGGCGCAGTTCCGGCCGGAGACGAGCCTGAACACGACCACCACCGAGCAGTACGCGGCGATGCGGGTGCGGGTTCTACGGCAGGTGCATTTCTCCACCGCTGACCAGCGCAGCATCGATCTGGTCTTCTTCGTCAACGGGCTGCCGGTCGCCACCGTCGAGCTGAAGACCGAGTTCACCCAATCCCTGGACGAGGCGATCAACCAGTATCGCAAGGACCGGCATCCGATGACCAACGGGCGGCCCGAGCCGCTGCTGTCGTTCGGACATCGAGCGCTGGTGCATTTCGCGGTCTCCAACGACCTGGCCGCGATGACCACCCGGCTAGAGGGCGAGAAGACCCATTTCCTGCCGTTCAACGTCGGCTATGCGGGCGGGGCGGGGAATCCGCCTGGCGCGGACGGGCTTTCGGCGACGTCGTATCTGTGGGAGCGGGTGTGGGAGAAACACGCCTGGCTCAACATCATCGGCCGGCTGATGATCGTGGAGTCCAGGCAGGAGTGGGATGTCGCGACCGGCACCTCGGTGCGGCGTACGAGCATGCTGTTCCCTCGGTTCCACCAGTGGGAGGCCGTGACGAATATCGTTGTCGCGGTGCGCGAGGAAGGGGTGGGGCAGCGCTATTTGATCGAACATTCGGCGGGGTCGGGGAAGACGAACACGATCGCGTGGACCGCGCATCGGCTGGCGCGGTTGCATGTGGATGATCGGAAGGTTTTCGACTCGGTGATCGTGGTCGTGGACCGCACTGTCTTGGATGGTCAACTGCAGGAGGCGATTCGGCAGATCGACGGGTCGGGAAAGATCGTGGCCACGATCAGTCCGGAGGATGTCCGCAAGGCGGGGGCGAAGTCGAAATCCGGGCTGCTGGCGACCGCGTTGAAGAACGGGGAGCTGATCATCGCGGTGACGGTGCAGACGTTCCCGTTCGCCCTCGA
>NZ_LZML01000081.1:0-22190 GCF_001665695.1 Nocardia sp. 852002-51101_SCH5132738
CGCATTCGAAGGCCGGATCAACCCGACCGGAAACTAACCCCTACCGGGGTCAGATCCACCGGTAATCCGACACTCCCTCCGCGCCCGAGTCCGTTCCCTTTCGCCCGGCCACGTCGCCTCGGTGCCGGATTCGTGGTCGATTCCGCCTCCATTGATGCCCGGTACCGTGGCACGGAAGTGCGGACAGACGGAGCGGCGTTCGATCAGTGCAGCATCGCAGCCAAGCCGCATGACCGGCAGCGGGGCTGCTCGCGTCGATGCGCGTCCGAATCAACCGGTGTGGTCGGGGAGTCGGAGTCGTTTGAGGTCCGAGGCGTTCAGGGCGACGATGATGCTGGAGCCTGACATGGACGTGGCGGCGATTTGCCGCGGCCTCGGTTACGCGGCTGTGCCGGTGCCGAGTGTTTTCGTGCGCCGGATGTATTCCTCCTCGTCGATCTCCCCGCGCGCGTAGCGTTCGGCGAGGATCTGTTGGGGGCTGGGCCCGCGCTGTTCCGGAATTGTGTTCGGAATGGTTGAGCTGCTGTTGCCGCTGTAGCGGATCAGGGCCACGATGCCGGCCCCGATGAGTGCCCAGAAGATCACCATGCCGATGATCATGAGTGCATAGCCCCACCCGCTCAGACCGTTGCCGTACCACATCATCATCGTCGTCTCCTTCGCCTTGTTCGCAGGTTGGTTGCGCACCGTGCCGAGGGCAGTGCACGGCGGTGCGCGGAGGGTCACATCTGCATCGGCATCGGGCAAATGCCCTGTTGGTGCAGCCACATCATGATCGAATGCATGACCTGCATCATCGGCGATTGCATGTCCATCGTGGTTGCTCTCCTTGCCTCACCTGCCCGTGCCGGACAGGCACTACTACTTGCGCTACCCGGCACGAGCGGGGCAACGGCAGGGTGCTCAATTCCGGCCGGGGCGGCCCACGTCGACCATCATCACGGCCGTCATCAGCGTGCAGCCCAGCGCGACGAGCAGTAATCCCGACGGCATCACCCCGGTAACGACCAGGACCAGGGCGATCGCGATGATCAGCCCACAACAGGCGATCATCACCGCGCCATGCCCGCGATGCCCGAACCCCTGCGCGCGCTGCGGTCCCCAGCCTGTCGATGGCTCTTGCGCGTGCATCGCGAACTCCCTGCATCAGATGCTCGAGCCGGTCGCTCGAGTTCACCCTCAGCTTGCTTCGGGCGCGTCTGGCCGGACAGAGCCGTCCAGACCTTCGTCCCGGGGCCGAAAGACCCACCGGGCGGCCCGATACCGCCGTCGGTGGCCCCGGGGGGTGCACCGGGGCAAGCACGGCTCGGAAGTGGTCAGGAAGATGAAAGGGTGGTTTTTCGTGCGGTGAGGACTACTGCTGCGGCGAGGCAGGCGAGGAGGGCGGCGAGAGCGAGCAGGCCGGCCCCGAGGGTGGCGGCGGTGGCGACGATGCCGACGAGAAGCGGACCGCCCGCATCGCCGAGTTCGCGGCCGATCTCGGCGGCTCCCATGGTCTGACCGAGTCGGTCGGGCGGGCTCGTCGCCGCCAGGTGCGCGAATCCGAGGGGAGTGATCACTCCGGCACCCGCACCGAGGATCACCGCGGCGCACACCGCGCCCGCTACCCCGGGCAGGAGCGCGGCGGCGGAGGTTCCGAGGGCGGCCAGGAGAAGTCCGGCGGCCATGCCGGATCGGTCCCGCAGCAGTCCCCGGTCGCGGGCACGTCCTACGCGGGGTTGAATCAGCGCGGCGGTGGCGGCGAGTATCGACACCACGGCGCCGGTGGCCAGCGGGCCCAGGCCGTGGCGGGCGCCGACCGCGGGTAAGAATCCGACGCCGACCGCGAGAGCGGCGGTGGCTCCGGCCAGAGCGGCGGTCGGGCGCAGGAACGAGCCGCTGCTGAGACGGCGTGCCAAATCCACAACCGTCCGGCGGGTTTTCGGCATGACCTCGACGGCGGGCACGGTGACCGCCGCCCATACCGCCACTACCGCGGCGAGCGCCGCGAGTGCGGTGAAGAGCAGGTCATAGCCCCCGACGGTGACGAGGACGCCGCCCAGCAGCGGGCCGAGGGTGTAGCCCAGTCCTTTCCACGCGCCGTAGCTTCCGAAGGCACGTCCGTGTGCGGCGGCCGGGGTCAGGCGGGCGACCATAGCCCCGGCGGCCGGGGAGAACGCGGCAGCGGCCGCGCCTTGACCGAATCGTGCGAGACCGATCAGGCCCGGATTGCCGACCAGCGCGAATGCGGCGGACGCGAGCGTGAACGCTGCCAACCCGCCGAGCAGCACGGGTCGTGCGCCGACGCGGTCGGCCAGCGTCCCGAATACGGGTTTGAGAAGTACCTCCGCCCCGTCGTACACAGCCAGTAGCAATCCGAGGGTGAGCAGACTCGCATGCTCTTGCCTCGTATATCCGGCGAGCCCGGCAGCGATGCTGTGCGCGCCGAACGCGGTCACGAATCCGGCCGCGTACAACGGCCACAGCCGGGCTCGTTTCGCGTCGGGTCGATCGTCGGGGAAAGCGGTCATCGCGACTCGTGTTGCGTGCCAGCGGGTTCGGTGCCGGTGAGCAGAACGTGCAGTGGAGTACGAGCGGCAAGAGCGACAAGCCGCGCCAGTAATGGTCGTGCGAGGTAGAACCCGAGAAGACCGATCACGGCTCCGAGGGCGAGGCCGGCGAGTACGTCTTGCGGGTAATGCGCGGCGATGTACACCCGAGCGAAGGCCATGACCACCGCGGCCACGGCGGCGAGTACCGCGAGGCGTCGGTGCACCAGCCACAATCCGGCGGTGACCGCGCCGACCATGACCGCGTGATCGCTGGGGAACCCGGCATCGGTACTGCAGTGCAGAATCACGATGTCGTGCAACGCATGACACGGCCGGGTCTCGTCAACGGCGGCGGCGATCGGCTGATTGACCGCGAGCGCGGCCAGTACGCCCAGCGGCGCCCACACCGCAGCCACCATCCGGGCGGGATCGGCGTTGCGGCGGGCGGTCCACCATCCGGCTGTCAGCAGCAGTGCGAACAGCACCACCCCGTAGTCGGCGTAGCCGGACACGATCGGATGCAGCCACGGCGTATCGCGCGCAAAGTCGTTGACATCGTAGAAGATTCGCGTATCGAGGCTCATCGGCGCTCCTCGGTTCCCGGGCTGGTCTCACATCTGGTGCAGGGCTCGAAAGACCCGCTCGGTATAGTCGGCCAGCCGATCGGAGCAATGCTCGAGTTGTTGCTCGGCTACGACGGCCGCAGGAGCGCCGAACACATCGCGCGCCTTGATGTCGCGATGCCAGCGCCGGAGCCGTTCGAGACTCTGTTCCTCCTCCTCGAGCTCGGCCATCGTGAATTTGGCCTTGGCGATCTCCTTGTCGATCTCGGCATCGAACCGGGTGCACTCGGCAAGGAACTCGGCCCACTCCTCTGTGCGTTCTCCCGTGAACATCGCCTCCAGTCGGGTGGTGTCGGTGTCGGCGTGACCGGTGGCATCGAGCACCAGCACCTCACGCTCCCCGCGTTGCGCCAACGCGATCACCCGTGTGATTCCCTCGGCGAACACCGGAACATCGGGCACCACCCATACGCCCTGCCCGACCTGCAGTGCGCCCACGCGGCGCAGTTCACGCCACACAGCCACCCGATGCCGCGACGGCTCCGCCGGTACGCGTACCAGCAGAACCAGCCATCGGGCGACCGACTCGTTCTTTTTCACGAAGAGAAATGTAACAGGCGTTACTTAGCCTCCTGTAGCAGACGGCGGCACGCCGACCGGCGGACGACCGGAGCTACGTGGCCGGCGAGGCCGGCGAAGGTTGTCAGACTGTGGCTGCGGGACGGGACGAGCCGGCCACAGCCAGCAGATATCCGGCGACGGCGAGCGAAGCGAGGAACGCCAGCCCGCCCAGCGGTGGATTCTGCAGGTAGGGGTGGCCGATGGCGCCGAACACGGACAGCTTTGTGAGCCATGTCGGCCAAGCGAACATGGGAACCAGCATCATGAGCAGGTAGGACAGTCCCAATCCGGCAGCCAGGACGGTCACCGCGAAGCGAGGCCACCAGGCGACGAGCCAGGCGCCGACGCCTGCCAGCCCCAGCGCGAACAGCGCCACGGCCGACATTGCTCGCAGGATGGCCGAGGCGTCGATGTCGCCGCCGACGACGAGCATCGCGATCAGCATGCCGGCCGTCGCGCCGACGATGACCACGGCCACACCCGCGAGCAGGGCGGCGATGCGCTGGCGGATCAAGGCGGCGCGCGAGAGGGGCGTCGACAACAGCACTGCGGTGCGGCCCTCGTCGAGGTCGCTCACCCAGGCGGCGACCTGTGTGACCACGAATGCGGCGGCGATCGGTGCGGTGAATTCCGCGACGTATCCGAGGTACTGGTCGGCGGGGCTGAATCCCGGATCCACTTGCAGCATGCGGCGGGTCACGTCGAATTTGTCCCACATCTCGGTCACTTCGGGCTCGAGCCAGGCCATCACACGGACACCGGCCGCGGCGGCCACCGCCCACAGTGCCAATCCCGCGCGTTCGCGTACCAGAATCGCCGACCAGAGGCGGTCCAGCAGTCGTCGCTGCACCCGCGCAGGTCGCCGAGTCGCACCTGCTCGCCATTCCGTCAAGGCGGACCCGATGTCGCGCCGGGTGAACACCCACGCCGCAACTCCGGTCACCGAAGCCGCCCCGGCCACGATCGCCACCAGTGACGCCGGGTCGAATCCGATGCCGGGGACCAGAGCGCGGAAGTCTGTGAAGTAGTAGAAGGGTGAGACGAACCGCAGCAGCGCCGGCGATCCGAACCGTTCCCACACGTTCGTGTACAAATACAGCGCCACCACGATCAGTGCCGCCACCGCGCTCGCGGTTCGAGGGGTGGGAGCGAGCTGACCTGTCAGTGCGCCGATCGCGTATCCGGCGAAAGCGCATGCGGCGCAGCCGAGTCCGGTCGAGAGCGAACCGGGGACGTTCGAGTCGCCGCCGACGGCCATCGCCGCGGCCAGTCCCAGCCCGAGTCCCAGCCCGATCACCGCCAGCACCGCCGCGAACCCGAGCGCGCGATCGCGGACCAGCCGCAACCGGGACTGTCCGGTGGACAGCAGCACCTCGACCGCGTGTCCGGCCTCCGCTCCGCGGACTGCACCAGCGCCCTGTAAGGCGCTGTAGAGGGTGAGGAACAGGACGAGCAAGGTGACATTGTGGTAGGTCAGGTAACCGCCCAGGGTGTCGAGGCGGTCCGCGGGCCACCGCAGCAGCCGCATCGCCTGTACCCCGGGTTGCATGCTGTCGGCCATGCCCCGCGCCCCGCCCGCGAAACGGGCTGTCTCACTGCGGAATCCGCTCGCGATGGCCGTCATCGCCAGCGCGCTGCCCAGGATCCATGCCACGATCCCGCGCCGGTGCGCGCGCACGGTGTCAGCGACCAGCCACAGGCTCGGCGGTGTCGAACTCACGGAGGAACACCTCCTCGAGTGACTGCTCGTGGCTGTCGAGCTCGATGACGCCCGTAGCGGACAGCATCTGCAACAGCGGCCCGATCGATCCCTGCACCGAGCAGGTCAACCGGTGATCCACGAGCCGCGGTTGGGCGACCCCGGGTACGGCGGCCACCGCGTCGACGTCCAGTTCTCCGGTGATCACGGCCTCTACGCGGTGGATTCGCTTGGCGCGCAACTCGTTCAACGAACCTATTCGCCGTACCCGCCCGTCGCGGACGAGTGCGATGCGGTCACACACCGATTCGACTTCGGACAACACGTGCGAGGACAGCAGCACGGTGGCGCCGGCGGCGGTTGCGCTACGGAGCATGTCGTGGAACACGCGCTGCATCAACGGATCCAGTCCGAGGGTGGGTTCGTCGAGGATGAGCAGGTCCGGTCTGTGCATGAATGCCTGGACCAGCCCGAGTTTCTGCTTGTTGCCGTGCGAGAGGTCCTGGTAGCGGCGGCCGAGGTCCAAATGCAGATTGCCGGCCAGTGTGTGGAGGTATGTCTCGTCCACTCCGCCCCGTAGGCCCGCCAGCATTCCCAGCACGTACCCTGCGGTGACCCTCGGCCATTGCACCAGCTCACCCGGCAGATAGCCGACCCGGCGCTTGATGGCGACACTGTCGGTATGTGAGTCGAGCCCGAACAAGCGAGCGTGTCCGCGATCGGGACGGGCCAGATCCATCAACAGCCGGATCGTCGTGGTCTTTCCGGCACCGTTCGGGCCGACGAAACCGAACGTCTCACCGCGTCCCACCGTGAAGTCCAGATCGAAGACACCGCGGCCGCCACCGAAATCCTTGGTCAACCCCGAACAAGCGACCACCGGCACGGCCGCGACACCGGTGTCGGTATCGAAGGCCATGACGTCATCGTCAGACATACGTTCAGCAGCTGCTAGGGCACTACGACCCCGCCGCGCGAGTACGAGGCCACCACGGGCCGGCACTCCGGTGCCGGGGCTGGGAGCTGTCTGTTCGAGCCTGTGTAGGAGAGCGCCACGCCCACGCGGTACCTTTCGGAGATTCTCGACGATTCCGCGCAAGTGCCGGCACACCCCCGCCGAGCTCGCGACTGCACCGTCCGATGAAACCTGTTGCCGAGACGGCACTATGACCAACCTCCGGAGGGCCATGTCGACCGTTTACACCATCGGCCATTCCACCCGTGCCATCACGGAGTTCATCGGGATACTGCAGCATGTCGGCATCGGTGTGGTGGCAGACATCCGGACCGTGCCCAAGTCTCGGCACAATCCTCAGTTCCACATCGACCGGCTCGCGGGATCGCTGGCCGCCGCTGGTATCGACTACCGGCCGATGCCGGGGCTGGGCGGACTACGCAAACCGGCGGAATGTTCGATCAACACCGGATGGCGCAACACGTCCTTCCGCGGATACGCCGACTATATGCAGACGCCCTCATTCGAGGAGGCGATCGAGGAACTTGTCGCGCTGGCGGCGGAACGTGTCGTTGCCATCATGTGCGCCGAGGCTGTCTTTTGGCGCTGTCATCGCCGCCTCGTTGCCGACGCACTTCTCGTGCGGGGCATCGAGGTACAGCACATCATGGGTGCGGCGCAGCTGACACCGGCGGTGATGACAAGCTTCGCGGTGGTCAGTGGAACACGAGTCAGCTATCCGTCGATGCCCGGGTGATCGGGCGGGCCGTTCCACCGCGCGCGCGTCATGTCCACCCGGCTCCCGCGCATCGGGGTGCCTTCGGCGCGCAGGAGGTCGGCGGCGCTGCCGGCGTGGCAGGACGCGGGCGTGCCGTCGGCGCGCACGACCCGATGCCAGTGGGTCTCGTCGGCCCAGGCGGTCATGACCCGGCCGATTTGCCGGGGACCGGCGCCGACCAGGTCGCCGATCGCGCCATAGGACATCACCCGGCCGGGCGGAATCTGGTCGATCACGTCGAGGACGCGGCGTGCGAACGCCGATATCGCCCCACTCCTTTCCCGACTCATTCGACTCGGATCGGCGGTCGCGTGGTGGCGGCGGTTCGGTGCGCCGACGAGGCGCATGGCGTCATGTGGTCACACCTCGCTGTTGCGGCTCAGTCGGTGAGCAACTGGCGTAGGACGTAGTGCAGGATGCCACTGTGGCGGTAGTAAGCGGCCTCTGCGGGAGTATCGATGCGTACGGTGGCGGTGAATTCCCTTGCGTTTCCGGCGTTGTCGACCGCGCGGACGATCGCCTGACGCGGGAACGCATGTGCGGTGGCGGACTGCGTGAGCCCGGTGATCGAGTATGTTTCCTCGCCGGTCAATCCGAGTGTCTGCACCGATTGGCCGTCGGCGAATTGCAGCGGCAGCACGCCCATGCCGATCAAATTGGACCGATGGATCCGCTCGAACGACTCGGCCAGCACTGCCCGCACGCCCAAAAGGAGTGTGCCTTTGGCGGCCCAGTCTCGTGACGAGCCGGAGCCGTATTCGGTTCCGGCGAGGATCAGCAGCGGCACCCGTTCGGCGGCGTATGCGGTCGCGGCATCGAAGATGCTCATCTGTTCTCCGCCGGGCAGGTGGCGGGTGACGCCACCCTCGGTGCCGGGGGCGAGTCTGTTGCGCAACCGGATATTGGCGAAGGTGCCCCGGATCATCACTTCATGGTTGCCGCGGCGTGAGCCGTAGGAGTTGAAGTCGGCCGGTGCGACGCCGTGCTGCTGTAGATAGGTTCCGGCGGGGCCGTCGCGTTTGATCGCTCCTGCTGGGGAGATGTGATCGGTGGTCACCGAGTCACCGAGCAGCGCCAATACCCGGGCACCGGTGATGTCTTCGATCCGTTGGGGGTCTCGGGTCATGTGCTCGAAGTAGGGCGGGCGGCGGACGTAGGTTGATTCGTCGTCCCAGTTGAAAACCTGGCCGGCCGCGACGTCGAGATTCCGCCAGCGTTCGTCGCCGGTGTAGACGTCGGCGTAGCCACGGGTGAACATCTGCGATCGCAGGTTGGTGGCGACGACGTCGTCGATCTCCGCTGTGCTGGGCCAAATGTCGCGCAGGTATACCGGCGTTCCGTCGGGAGCGGTGGCCAGCGGGTCGCGTAGCAGGTTGACACGCATCGTGCCGGCCAGCGCATACGCGATGACAAGCGGTGGCGAGGCGAGGAAGTTCATCTGTGTTTCCGGGTGGATGCGGCCTTCGAAGTTGCGGTTGCCCGACAACACCGAGCACACGGTGAGATCGCCGGCGGTGATGGCGGCACTGACTTCCGGGATCAGCGGCCCGGAGTTGCCGATGCAGGTGGTGCACCCGTAGCCGACCAGCGAGAATCCGAGCTTGTCCAGGTAGGAGGTGAGCCCGGCACGCTCGTAGTAGTCGGTGACCACCCGCGAACCCGGTGCCAGGGAGGTCTTGACCCACGGTTTCGCGCTCAGGCCCTTCTCCACCGCCTTCTTCGCCAGCAGTGCTGCCCCGATCATCACCGACGGGTTGGAGGTATTGGTGCACGAGGTGATCGCCGCGATCACGACATCCCCGTGATCGACCGTGGCGGTCGTCCCGTCGGGGAAACTCACTTCCTGTGGCGCGGAGCGCCATGGGTGTGCGTGCCCGCAATCGCAGGGCGCGTTCGGTCCGTCGACGGCTCGGTCGTGGTCGATGGCGATCGGGTCGCTGGCCGGGAACGACTCGCCCGAGGCCTCGTCCAGCCCGGCCTTCGCGGGCACGGGCGGTTGGCTGTCGAGCAGGGACGCGACGGCGTGCGGGGCCCGCGCCAGCGGAATGCGGTCCTGGGGACGCTTGGGCCCGGCGATGGACGGCTCCACCGTCGCCAGGTCCAGCTCGATGCGCTGGCTGTAGTCGGGTTCGTGGTCCGGGTCGTGCCAGAGCCCCTGCTCCTTGGCGTATGCCTCGACGAGTCGTATCTGCTGCTCCGGGCGACCGGTGAGCCGCAGGTAGTCCAGGGCGACCGCGTCGATCGGGAAAATTGCGCAGGTGGAACCGTATTCGGGGCTCATGTTGCCGATGGTGGCGCGGTTCGCCAGAGGCACATTCGCCACGCCGGGACCGTAGAACTCGACGAACTTGCCGACCACACCGGTGTGACGCAACAACTCCGCGACGGTGAGTACCAGGTCGGTAGCCGTGGTGCCCTCCGGCAGCGCGCCGGTCAGCTTGATCCCGAGAACCTGCGGGATCAGCATGCTCATCGGCTGACCGAGCATCGCGGCCTCGGCTTCGATGCCGCCGACACCCCAGCCGAGTACGCCGAGTCCGTTGACCATGGGGGTATGCGAGTCGGTGCCGACGAGGGTGTCGGGGTATGCCAGCGGTGGTCCGCCGTCCGGATCGTCGCGGGTGAACACCACCCGCGCCAGATATTCGAGGTTGACCTGGTGGCAGATGCCGGTGTCGGGAGGCACGACGGCGAAGTTCTCGAAGGCCTGCTGCGCCCAGCGCAGCAGCTGGTAGCGCTCGACGTTGCGGGTGAATTCCAGTTCCGCGTTGATCGCGAAGGCGTCGGGCCGGGCGAAGACGTCGGCGATCACCGAATGGTCGATCACCAGCTCGGTCGGGATCAGCGGGTTGATCCGGCCCGGATCGCCACCCAGCGCGGTCATCGCATCGCGCATCGCGACGAGGTCCACCACGCACGGCACCCCGGTGAAGTCCTGCATCAACACTCGGGCCGGGGAGAACGCGATTTCGGTGGCACCGACCTTGTCCGGATTCCACGCGGCCAGGGCGCGGACCTGGTCGGCGGTGACGCGGTGGCCATCCTCGCAGCGAATCAGATTTTCCAGCAGCACCTTGAGCCCGTAGGGCAGCCGGTGCGCGGTCGGAACGCTGTCGAGCCGGTAGATGGTGAACTCTCGGTCCTCGATCTTCCACGCGGCGCGAGCTCCGAAACTGTTGTCGCTCATGGCCGCCGCCCCACCGCTGCTGCGTCGGGGTGTTCGGTGCTGCGGTTCGGGTACGGCGATTCCGGCATGTGACGCGCCTCCTGATAGGGGCTGCCGGCCATCGCCATCGCTGCGCCGGCAGCGTCGGGCCTACTGCTTCACTGTATGCCCCACGGTGCCGGATGAAACCAACAGTCTCGGCTCAGTATCGGCTGCCGATACTGCGCCAACGTCGTCCCGAAGTGCCGGGCTCGTGTGGCACGGTCGCGATGCGGTCGCGGTAGACGATGTAGGGCCGCCACAGGTACCAGACGGGCAGACTCCACGCGTGCACGAGCCGGCTGAAGGGCCAGACGATCCAGATGGCCCAGGCTGCGGTGGCGTGTATCCGGTAGATCAGCGGTGCGCCGACCATCGAGCTCACCTCGGGGTTGCCGCCGAACAGTCCGCGAAACCACAACGCGACGGTGGTGCGGTAGTCGTATCCCTCGCCGATGAGGTTGACGAAGATCGTCGGCGCCACGCCGGTGATCACGACGATCAGCAGCAGGATCAGTGCGACATAGTCGACCGGGGTCGTGGTCGCGCGCACCCGCGGTACCAGCAACCGCGGCCCGGCGAGCACGATGATCCCCCCGATGACCAAGACCGCGGCGATCGTGCCCGCGGTGGCGGAGAACCACCGGTAGGCCTGTTCCGGGATGCCGAGCCGGCGGGTGAACGATTCGGGGACGAGAATGCCGATGACGTGACCGGCGATGGCGGCGAAGGTGCCGTAGTGGAAGATCGGCGCACCCCATTTGAGCAGGCGCTGTTCCTGCAGTTGTGTCGAGCGGCTGGTCCAGCCGAACTTGTCGTAGCGCCAGCGCCAGATATGTCCGACGACGAAGATGCCGATAGCCATGTAGGGCAGCCCGACCCACCAGATGTAGTCGAATGCGCTGGGATCGTTCACCGGCGGCCCTCCCGGGAGCTGGCCACCGATTCGACGATGGGCAGCGCGGCACCGGCTCCGAGACCGAAATCGCCACTGCCATTGAGGTATTCGGGTGGTGCGAACGGTGCACCGAGGCCGTCGGGCATCGTGGCGGCCAAGCCGACGTCCTCGCGCGGGGGGCCGGCCTCCCACGCACGATCGACCAGTGCACGTTCGCGGCGACTCAGCGCGGGCAGCCGCGCGGCCACCGCCTCGATGACCGCGATGTAGGGGGTGTCGGTGCTCGCCAGTGCGCGGTGCAGCAATTCCAGATCGGCGCGGTGGCGGCGCAGCAGCGCCTCGCCACGTGGGTGAAGATCGGCGAATTCCAGGACCAGCGGCAGGTAGTCGGGAAGCTCGGCGGTTGTCGGTTCGAATCCCGCTGTGCGGTAGGCGGTTGTGAATTCCAGGAGCGACATCCCGCGCATTCGGGTGTCGCCGTGGCGGTAGTAGGTCAGATACAGCGCGCAGCGGCGGCGCAGATCGAAGGTGGCGACGTAGTGTTCGGCTACGGCGGTGGGTGAGGTCGAGCGCAGCCAGGTCAGGAAACGGCCGAATGCGTCGCGTGAGGTGCGCGGGGCCGAGGCGGCCGCGGCGTCGAGTTCATCCACCCCGGCCCGCAACGACGCCGTCGGATACGCCAACAGGACCGAAGCCAGCTTGTAGACACCGACTCGGTCTCCTCGCGGCATCACGCGGTACCTCCGTCGGGAAACAGTCGCGGGGCGGGGCCGGTGCCGTTCCAGCCGAGCAGGTTGAAGTGGACTCTGCCGTCGTCGGCGCGGAAAGTCCTTGTGTCACCGACGTGCTCGGGCGGGTGGAATCCGGCGATATCCTGCGGCCCGGCGCCGCCCATGCCCGGGCCGCCGTCGGTGTCGAGGCTGCAGAACAGCTGCTCATGCTGGGACTGCAGCCGTCCGGCGTCCTCGGCGTGGGCTTCCGGGATCACGTAGCGGTCATCGTATTTGGCGATCGCGAGCAGCCGGTACAGGTCCTCGAGGTCGGCCTCCTGCGCGTCGACACTGCTCGCCAGGTTGTCCTCCGGCGGCAGGCCCAGCTGTGCTGCCCGCATCAGTGCCCGGATCGCGGTGAGTTTGCGCAGCGCCGCCCGCACCGGGCCGGCTTTGCCGGCGGTGAACAGGTTGGCCAGGTAGTCGATCGGGATGCGTAGCGCGTCGATGGTGGCGAACACCCGGTCCGGGTTGTGCGCGTCGTATCCCGCGGCGTGGACGACGTCGGCGACCGGGGACAGCGGTGGGATGTACCAAACCATCGGCAGGGTGCGGTATTCCGGATGCAGCGGCAGCGCTACCCGATGCCGCACCGCCAGCGCGTAGACCGGCGAGCGGCGCGCGGCCGCCATCCAGTCGGCCGGGATGCCGGCGTCCTCGCAGGCAGCGATGACCTCGGGATCGTGCGGGTCCAGGAAGACGTCCAACTGGGCTTCGTAGAGGTCTTCGGGGTCGGTGGTCGTGGCGGCCGCCAGAACCTTATCGGCGTCGTAGAGGATCAGCCCGAGGTAACGTAGCCGTCCCACACAGGTTTCCGAGCAGATGGTGGGCTGCCCGGCCTCGATGCGCGGGAAGCACAGTGTGCACTTCTCGGCCTTGCCGGTGCGGTGGTTGAAATACACCTTCTTGTAGGGGCAGCCCGATACGCAGAACCGCCAGCCTCGGCAGCGGTCCTGATCGACGAGCACGATCCCGTCCTCGCTGCGTTTGTACATGGCCCCCGACGGGCACGAGGCCACGCACGAGGGGTTCAGGCAGTGTTCACAGATGCGCGGCAGGTAGAACATGAACACCTGCTCGAACTCCATCTTCACCCGCTCGCCGAGACCGGCCAGGTTCGGGTCGGCGGAAGCGTTCTCCGGTGCTCCGGCCAAATCGTCTTCCCAGTTCGATCCCCACCGCAGATCCATGTCGCGGCCCGTGAGCGAGGAGATCGAATGCGCGCTCGGGTTCGGTTTGCCGAGCGGTCCGTTGAACGCGGTCCGGTAGTCGTATGTCCACGGGTCGCCGTAGTCGTCGATGCTGGGCAGATCCGGGTTGTAGAACATCGACAGCAGTTTGCGGACTCGTCCACCGGCCGCCAGTCGTAGCCGGCCGCGACGGTCCAGGCTCCAGCCGCCACGCCACTGCTGCTGGTCCTCATACCGTTTGGGGTAGCCCATACCCGGCTTGGTTTCGACGTTGTTGAAGTACACGTACTCGGTGCCGGGCCGGTTGGTCCAGACTTGTTTGCAGGTTACCGAGCAGGTGTGGCAGCCGATGCATTTGTCGAGGTTCATCACCATCGCCACCTGAGCCATCGGTCGCATCGGGGCTACCGCCTTTCCAGAAGTCGACACCTTCGCATCAGTACTGCACCTGCTGGCTGCGGCGCCGGATCACCGCCACCTCATCGCGCTGATTGCCGGTCGGGCCGTAATAGTTGAACGCGTACGACAATTGGGCATATCCGCCGATCAAATGGGTCGGCTTGATCACCAGCCTGGTCAACGAGTTGTCCGAACCGCCCTGCCAGCCCGAGATCTCCGAGTGCGGTGTCATCACCTGCCGATCTTTGGCGTGGTACATGAACACCGTGCCCTGCGGCATCCGATGCGTGACGACCGCCCGGCATGTGACGACACCGTTGCGGTTGAACGCTTCGATCCAATCATTGTCGGCCACACCGATTTTCGCGGCGTCGACCGGGCTCATCCAGATTACCGGGCCGCCGCGGAACAACCGCAGCATGTGCAGATTGTCCTGATACTCGGAGTGAATCGACCATTTCGAGTGCGGGGTCAGGTAGCGCACGGTGACCTCGGGGCGGCCATTCTCGGCCCGGCCCTGCTCGCCGAAATGCCGGGCGTAGTCCAGCGGTGGACGATAGGTCGGTAGTCCGTCGCCGTATTCGGCGATCCACTCGTGGTCGAGGAAGAAGTGCATGCGTCCGGTCAGCGTGTGAAAAGGCTTGCGGCGCTCGATATTTACGACGAACGGTGAATACCGCCGCCCGCCGGCCTCGGACCCGGACCATTCCGGGGAGGCGATCACCGCGCGGGGCTGGGTCTGGGTGTCAGCGAAGCTGATGTGGTCGCCCTCGCGTTCCTCGGCGAGGTCGGCCAGCCGCAGCCCGGTGCGGGCCTCGAGAGCCCGCCACGCCTGAACCGCCACGGCGCCGTTGGTCGTACCCGACAAGGCAAGGATCGCCTCGGCCATGTGCACGTCCCGAGCCAGCGACGGCCGCCCGGCACCGACACCGGTACGCACGACACCGTTGGCGTGACGCAGGTACTCCACCGCACCCTCGGGCACCCAGGTGATGCCCTTCACGGTGGTGCCGAGGGTGTCCACCAGCGGACCGAGCGCGCGCATCTTCCCGGCCACGGCGGCGTAGTCGCGCTCGATGGTGATCAGCTTCGGAAAGTTCTTGCCGGGCACCGGCGACGAGCGAGCGGCACGCCAGTCGTCGACGTGGCCGCCGGGCTGAGCGGTCTCATCCGGAGTGTCGTGGGTGAGCGGCGCCGCCAGGACATCGGTGCGTGTGCCGAGATGGGTCGCGGCCAGGCGTGAGAACTCTTCGGCGATGAGGGTGAACGCCTCGAAATCGGTGCGCGTTTGCCAGGGCGGGGCGATCGCCGGGTTGAACGAGTGCACGAACGGGTGCATGTCGGTAGTGGAAATGTCGTACTTCTCGTACCAGGTCGCCGCGGGCAGCACGACATCGGAGAACGTGCATGTACTCGTCATCCGAAAATCGATCGTGGTGAGCAGATCGAGCTTTCCGCGCGGCGCCTCCTCGCGCCACGCCACGTCGACCGGGCGGGCGTCCTCGGCGACCTCGGTGGCGCGGACCGCGTCGTCGGAACCGACCAGGTGCCGTTGGAAATATTCCATCCCCTTGCCCGACGAGCCGAGCAGGTTGGCCCGCCACACCGTGAGCACCCGCGGAAAATTGCGTGGGTCGTCGGGATCCTCGCCGGCGAACCGCAACCGCTCCGCCTTTACCTCACGAATGACGTAGTCGCGCACCGGCATACCGGCCCGCGCTGCTTCGTCAGCCAGATCGAGTGGGTTGCGATCGAAGGTCGGAAACGAAGGCGTCCACCCGAGCCTGGACGCCTGTGCGATGCAGTCCGCGAAGGTGCGCCCCGCGAATATGCCGCGGCCGAGCGGGCTGGCGAGTTCACCCGCATCGAAGCCCTCGTAACGCCACTGGTCGCTGTGCAGGTAGAAGAACGACGTTCCCGTCATATGCCTGGTCGGGCGCTGCCAGTCCAGCGCGAACGCGACCTGCTGCCACCCGGTCAGCGGCCGTACCTTCTCCTGCCCCACATAGTGGGCCCACCCGCCGCCGTTGACGCCCTGGCAGCCACACAACATCGTCAGAGTGAAGAAGCTGCGGTAGGTCTGATCCGAGTGATACCAGTGGTTCGTGCCCGCACCCATCGCGATCATCGACCGGCCTTGCGACAGCTCGGCGTTGCGCGCGAATTCCCGAGCCACTCGGATCGCGGCTGCCGCGGGAACTGAGGTGATGTGCTCCTGCCACGCCGGAGTGTATGGCTCAGCGGCGTCGTCGTATCCGGTCGGCCACCGACCGGGCAGTCCGGGACGCCGTACCGCATATTGCGCCATCAGCAGATCGAACACGGTCGTCACCACCCGGCCGGCGATACGAGTCACCGGAACCCCGCGGGTGACGACATCTCCGCCCTCGGTGGCACCGATATCGAAGCGCGGCAACAGGATCGGCACCGACTCACCGTGCGTGTCGTAGAGGGTCAGGCACGGATCGAAATCGCCGAGATCGAGGTTCCACCGGCCTTTTCCGGCCTCCGTGTAGCGAAATCCCAGACTGCCGTTGGGGATACGGGGCCGGCGGGTAGCCGCGTCGAGCACCACCGTTCGATGTGCGGCGCCCTCGGCTTCCGCAACGTCACCACCCAGGTCGGCCGCAGTGAGGAAACCGTCGGCGACGTAGCCGCCGTCGCGTTCGCGCAGCGTCACGAGAAACGGTAGGTCGGTGTAGGTCTTGACGTAGTCGGTGAAATAGGGAACTTGTCTGTCGCGGAAGAACTCCGACAAGATGACATGCCCCATCGCCATACCGAGAGCACCGTCCGTTCCGGGCGCGGCGGCCAGCCAGTCGTCGGCGAATTTGGTGTGATCGGAGTAGTCGGGACTGACTACGACGACCTTCTGACCGCGGTATCGCGCCTCGGTCATGAAATGCGCGTCGGGTGTTCTGGTGATGGGCAGGTTGGTGCCCCAGATGATCAGATACGACGAGTTCCACCAGTCACCGGACTCCGGCACATCGGTCTGGTCGCCGAACACCTGCGGTGAGGCCGGCGGCAGGTCGGCGTACCAGTCGTAGAACGAGAGAATCGTCGCGCCGATCATCGACAGAAACCGAGTACCCGCGGAGTAGGAGACCTGCGACATCGCCGGAATCGGGGAAAAGCCCACGATCCGGTCCGGCCCGTACTCCTTGGTGGTGTGGACATGCGCGGCGGCGATCAGCTCGCTCACCTCCGACCAGCTCGACCGCACGAAACCACCTTTGCCGCGCATCGACTTGTAGCGCGCGGATTTCGCTGGGTTCCCGGTGATTTCGGCCCACGCGCGCACCGGGTCGCCGAGCCGTGCGCGAGCCTCGCGCCATATCTCCAACAGTGGCGCTCGCACGTACGGATAACGCACCCGCGCCGGCGAATAGGTGTACCAGGAAAAGGATGGTGCAGTTTACGCCGTGGGTGGAGCGCACGACCTTGTCGTGGCGCCACCGCTCCCGGTAGAAGTCCTCGGCGGCCCGTCCTCCGGCGCGCCGGACCTCGCGATAGTCCGGTGAGGGCGTCCCGGCAGTGAAGAATTGTGCCTTGCGCAGCAACGACTCCACCGGCTCGCCCGCGGGCAGCAGGGGCGCCATGCGGGCGCGATCACCGTTCTCGGGCGTTGTCATCCGACCACCACCTCGGATCCACAGCGTGATCATTCCTGTGCGACGGTCTCGACCCTACAGCGGCCGCACCCGTTTTTCCGGCCGAACCTCCGAGATCACGAACGACGCACGGCGACAGCGGATTTGCCCGGTCGTTCGTAGTAGTTGTCAGCGGTTGAACATGAGTGCGCGCTTGACCTCGGTAATCGCCTTGGTCACCTGAATGCCGCGCGGACAGGCCTGCGTGCAGTTGAACGTGGTATGGCATCGCCCCACGCCGTCGATCTCGTTGAGAATCTCGAGCCGTTCGGAGGCACCATTGTCGCGGCTGTCGAAGATGAACCGATGCGCGTTGACGAACGCGGCAGGTCCGTAATAGGTCTTCTCGGCCCAGTAGACCGGGCAGCTACTGGTGCAGCAGGCACACAGAATGCATTTGGTGGTGTCGTCGAAACGCGCCCGATCGGCCGGCGACTGCAACCGTTCGCGTTCGGGTTCGGGGCCGTAGGTGATCAGATAGGGCTTGATCTCGCGGTAGAGGTCGAAGAACGGTTCCATGTCGACGACCAGGTCTTTTTCCACGGGCAGGCTGCGCAGCGGTGCGATCGTGATCGTGGCCGGGGAGCCGTCGCGGTGCAGCAGATCTTTGAGCAGGATCTTGCAGGCCAGCCGGTTGATGCCGTTGATCTGCACGGCGTCGGAGCCGCAGATGCCGTGTGCGCAGGAACGGCGGAAGGTCAGGGTTCCGTCGAGGTAGCTCTTGATGTAGATGAGCAAGTTCAATATTCGGTCGGTCGGCAGTGCCGGCACCTGGAAACTCTCCCAGTACGAGCCGCGGTTGTCGTCGGGATTGAACCGGGCGATCTTGACGATCACCGGCACCGAGCCGTCGGGCACCGGCGCCGGCCTGGTGTGCGGTCGAGGTCCAGCGGAGACGGATGTGGTCGTGCCGGACTGTTCGGTGGCTTCTGTCATAGAACGTGTCACGCTCCTGTCGGCATTCGCGAAACGCAGATGAGACTGTTCAATGCGGTGTTCACAGCGTGTGCGACCCATGCGGAGGGCGGTGTACCCATCGTTGCCGGGGCGGCCGGCGCAGGCAAGGCCCGCGTTACGTCAGTGCGTGCACGGTGCCGTGATCGACGATCCCTGCCACAATTGTTCGCGGCCGTGTTCGTCGCACGGTGCTGGTCATGGCTGTGCGGTGACCAGTCGGCGCGCGGCGGCGATGATGTGGCGCGCCGAGATGCCGGCGGCGTTCAATTGTTCGGCAGGGGTGCCGGAGCCGGGCAACTCGGTGACGGCCAGGTGCGCGCAGCGCGCCGGGATCTCGAGACGGGCCAACGCTGCCAGGACTGCGGCGCCGAGACCGCCTTGCGGGTAATGGTCTTCGACGACGACGAGCCGCCCACCGGTGTCATGTGCGGCTCGAGCGAGAGTGTCCGCGTCGAGGGGTTTGACGCTGTACAGGTCGATCACGCGGGCGCTGACGCCCTCACCGGTGAGGGCGTCGGCTGCATCCAGGCATTCGTGCACGGTGACGCCGGCACCGAGCAGCGCCACCACGTCGGCGTCACTGGCGCGCAGGATCTTGGCTCCGCCGACGGGGAAGCGTTCGTCGGTGTCGTACAGCACCGGGTAGGCGCCGCGGGTGGTGCGCAGGTAACACACGCCGGAGATGTCGGCCATGGTGGCGACCAGACTGGTGGTGGCGACGGCGTCGGCCGGGTAGAGCACGGTCGAACCGTGCACCGCCTGCAGGGCGGCGAGGTCTTCCAGCCCCATCTGAGACGGGCCGTCGGGGCCGATCTCGGTGCCGGCGTGCGAGCCGCACAGGTTGATGTGGACACCGGAGACACCGGCCATGCGGATGAAGTCGTAGGCGCGAGACCACAACGCGGCGAACGTGGACGCGTAGGGCACATAGCCGCGGGCGGCCACACCCACGGCGGCGGCGAGCAACTGTTGCTCGGCGATGAACATCTCGAAGAACTTCTCCGGATGCGCGTGCGCGAAGCGGTCCGCGCCGGTGGAGTTGCCGACCTCGGCGTCCAAGGCGACGATGTCGTCTCGCACACCGAGCGCGGCCAGGGCCTCACCATAGGCCACTCGGGTCGCGACCCGGGTTCCCCGCTCGTAGCGGGGCATCGGGATCGACGCCGCCACGGGCGTGGGGATCGGGTCTACGGGGGCCGGTGGCGGTGGGCTGACGCGTAGATCGCGCGGCCCGCCCAACGCGGCCACGGCGGCCTCGGCCGGCTCGGGCGGAAGTGGCCTGCCGTGCCAGCCGTTGCGGTCTTCGATCTCGGGAACACCCTTGCCTTTGACGGTCCTGGCGAGCACCACCGTCGGGGCGTCCGCGCCCCGGGCGGTGTGGAATGCCTGCTCGATCTGGGACAGGTCGTGGCCGTCGACGACGATCGCGCGGCACCCGAACGCTTCGACCCGACGCTGGTAGGTGTCGAGGTGCCATTGCAGTTCGGTGGGGCCGCGCTGGCCGAGCCGGTTGACATCCACGATCGCGGTCAGATTGCTCAACCGGTAGAGCCCGGCTTTGTCCAGGGCTTCCCAGATCGATCCCTCGGTCATCTCGCTGTCGCCGCACAGCACCCACACGTGGTAGGGCAGCCGGTCCAGTCGCGCGCCGGCCAGCGCGATGCCCACACCGTAGGCCAGACCCTGCCCCAGCGAGCCGGTTGCCACGTCCACCCACGGCAGCACCGGGGTCGGATGGCCCTGCAATCGCGACCCGAAACGGCGGAACCCCTCCACCAGTTCGGAATCGCTGACCACGCCCGCGGCTTTGAACATGGCATACAGCAGCGGTGAGGCGTGGCCCTTGGAGAAGATCAGGTGATCGTTGCCGGGATGCTCGGGCCGGGCCCAGTCATAACGGAGGTGGCGGGCCAGCAGCACGGCCATCAGATCCGCCGCCGACAGGCTGGAGGTGGGATGTCCGGAACCAGCGGCGGTGCTCGAGCGGATCGAGTCGACGCGCAGTTGCCGACTCAACTCGCCCAGCCACCGGAGTCGCTCAGCATCGAGCCCGGCGGCCGTCGTGGTGGTGTGATGTGGTGTCATTCTGCGGCGCAGCTCGACCGGGTAGTCGCCGTATGCCGCGGCGACTTCGTCGAGGTAGACCAGGGCCGGGAAGTCGATCACGGGCTGATGATCGGCCAGAAACCGGGCGGTGTGTTCGACGATGCGCTGCTCGTCGCCGGGTTCGAAGCCCAATTCGGCCAGGACGCCGGGGTCGACGACGAATTCGGATTCCACGCGGTCGCCGCCCTCGTCGATGCGGACGCGGTATTCGTGATCTATCACTGGTTCGACACTCAGGTGGGCGGACATCAGTTCGACTTCCTCTCGGTGCGGCTCGACGAAGGGCCGTCGGATAGGTGAGTGGTACGGCCGGGGCGGTAGTAGCCGGGATCGTGCACGTCGATACTGTCGCGGCTGGTCTTGCCCTGCAGGTAGTCCTTGTACAGCGGCGGCCGGTCGTACGGACGGTGGGCTTCGTTGCCGACCAGGGGCACCGCACCCTCGAAACCCTTGTCGCGCAAGGCTTGCGCGGTTTGTACCGGCAAGACCGGCACCGACTTTCACTACCTTGTCCGGAACCATCGCGGTCACCGTCTCGATCCGGTGAGACGCTCGACAGGTCGGCGCGGTAGCGATGCATCGAGAACATGAGGATGACGTCGATGTCGATGCCCCGGTCGCAGAGCCGGTTACCGGGACCTGCCGGTCCGGGATCGGGTGGTGCGGGAAGATGACGAATCGAAGTGATGTCGGATGGGAGGCAAGGAGCGGTGATGGAGAAATTCTCGGTGGACGCGATGGCGCGTGAACTGTTGCAGCGAGCCGGTGCGGCCGCGGCGGGGCGCGCCGCGGACACCCTGTACGGCGGGCACGAGCATCGGCTGCGGCAGACCGTGGTCGCGTTGGTGGCCGGCGCCGAGCTGGCCGAGCACGACAATCCGGGCGAGGCGACGCTGCTGGTTCTGCGCGGGCGAGTCCGGCTGCGCAGCGCGGACACCTCATGGGAAGGACGCCATGGTGACCTGCTGGTGGTGCCGCGGGCCCGCCACAGCCTCGAGGCGATCGAGGACAGTGCAGTGCTGCTGACGGTCGCGAAATAGTCTGGCCGGCCGGGCCGTTCATCACGATCGGCACCGGGCCGAGTCGGGTCCCCGCGGTCGTCACCGGCTGGTGCACGCACCGATACGACGCCGGCGCCGGATTCGCTGGTCTCACCGGAACCGGTCATCGATCACCTCGCGGGGAAGCTGCTGGGGGGTCGGGTGGGTGATCAGCATGCGGATGCCATCCGGGTCGACACCGTCGACGAAGGTGATTCCGTTGCGGGTGTGGGTGTAGGTGCTCTTGTAGTGCTCACGCAGGCGACCCTCGATCCGATGTAATTCGGCCCCGCTGTCGGCCGACCAGACGATCTGCTCGACACCGATACCACCGACCGGTAGCGCGCCGTGATGCCGGCTCACACAGAGGTACAGCTGGAAACCGGAGGGCGTCAGGAGCAGCGCGGCGTCTGGTTCCCGCAGTGCTTGCGAGCATTCGAACACCTCGCGGTAGAAGCGTATCGAACGATCCAGGTCCGATACCCGCATGACATACGACGTCACGTTTGTGGCCATATGAACCCACCTTCACTCTGGTTGAGTCCAGCAGGATGGTGTATGGCCGGACGCCAGCAAAGTGCGGGCGTGTCGTAGCCGGATAGGGGGTGGTCACCGCGTGATCCTTCAAAAGACCGGCAAGTCACTTGAAGGAAAGAAAGTTCACGCGATGACCTCTGTCCAGCCTATCGACCCGTCCAAGATGCTGTCGGACCAACTCGCCGTCGCGAGCCCGGACCTGCTGCGCGAGATGATGTCCACCTTCATCAAAGCCCTGATGAGCAACGAAGCCGACTCGATGTGCGGTGCCGGCTACGGCGAACGATC
>NZ_LZML01000082.1:0-905 GCF_001665695.1 Nocardia sp. 852002-51101_SCH5132738
CGTCGTCGTCTGTTCCGGTGGTTTCTCCGCCTGCGCCACCGGGTCCGGCTCCGGCCGGGTCGGGTGCGGGTGTGGTGTCGGGGCCGGGTACGCCCGCGGTATCGGTGGCGCCCGGATCCGCTGAGGCGCCCCCGGCCGCGGGCGCCGCCGCACCACCACCGCCACCGGCCACCGACCGGGCGAGCCTGGAACCCGAACGCGAGCCCAGCCTGATCCCCGGCATCGACGACCAAACCCTGGCACAGGTCGCTCCCGCCGCCATGATGGGCGGCGCCATGGCACTGTCCATGCTGCCCATGCTCGCCTCCGCCCTGTCCGGCCTCGCCGGCGGAAACGGCGGCGGCGGCGCCGGTAGTGGTGGTGGAAACGGTTCCGGCGCAACCACAACCGGCGACGGCAGCGACGCCGGCCTGTCCCCCCAAGCCCAGAAAGCCATCGCCGCACTCAAAAAACTCGCCGCCGCCTACGGCGACGAAAACAGCGACGACCCCGACGTCCAGAAACTCCGCAAAGAACTCGGCACCACCACCGGCAGCACCGACGGCACCGGCACCACCGCAGGCGCCGTCAAAGCCCGCCAACTGTTCCAACGCAACGCCGCCACCGCCTTCAACACCCTCGACAACGACCTCTACAACTACATCTACTCCCACGCCGGCAAACACAAAGTCGACAAAACCGCCGTCCGCCAACTCCTGCGCGACGTCGACGCCGCCCTCGCCGAACTAGGACCCACCGCCTACACCAAAGCCGGACAACAAAAAGTCCACCAAATCCTCACCATCGCCCTCAAAAAAGCCCAAGCCATCGTCTCCGGCGGCAACACCAACTCCACCGAAACCGCCACCGAAATCAACCGCCTCACCAACCAATACCTCTACAACATCTACGGCAAAAAATACCCG
>NZ_LZML01000083.1:0-26088 GCF_001665695.1 Nocardia sp. 852002-51101_SCH5132738
CTCCACCGCCCCCGCCCGATCCTGAAGGAGAACCCCGGTGACCGACCCCGCTACGCCCGAGCCCTCGACCGGCGAGGCGCGTGCCGAGCAGGGTACGCCCGCCGAGGCGGATCTCGAGATCGTGGCCCGCCAGCTCGGCCGTGAGCCACGCGGGGTCCTCGCGATCGCTTATCGCACGCCCGACGGCCAACCGGCGGTCGTGAAGACCGCGCCGCGCCTGCCCGACGGCACCCCGTTCCCCACGCTCTACTACCTCACCGATCCGCGCCTGACCGCCGAGGCGAGCCGGCAAGAGGCCGCCGGACTGATGCGCGGGATGACCGAACGCCTGGCCGCCGACCCGGAACTGGCCGCCGCCTACCGCGCCGCGCACGAGAGCTACCTGTCCGAGCGCGACGAAATCGAGTCGCTGGGAACGGATTTCAGCGGTGGCGGGATGCCGGAGCGGGTCAAATGCCTGCACGTGCTGATCGCGCATTCGCTGGCCAAGGGCCCGGGGTTGAATCCGCTCGGTGACGAGGCCGTCGCGCTGGCCGCCGATACCGGACTGCGCGGCACCGCGATTCCGCAGGACTGGCCGAAATACGAGCAGTACCAATCGAATACCGATGCGGGAGACAGTGATGAGTGACCGGGTTGCCGCCGTCGACTGCGGCACCAATTCCATCCGGCTCCTGATCGCCGATGTCGGCGCGGACGGCCACCTCACCGACGTGCACCGCGAAATGCGGATCGTGCGACTCGGCAAGGGCGTCGACGCCACGGGCGAACTGAATCCGGAAGCGATCGAACGCACCCGCGTCGCCCTGCACGACTACGTCGACCGCATGATCGAGACCGGGGTGAGCCGGGTGCGGATGGTCGCCACCAGCGCCACCCGCGACGCACGCAACCGCGACGACTTCTTCACCATGACCGGGGTGGAACTGGGCCGCGTGGTGCCGGGCGCCCAGGCCGAGGTGATCACCGGCGACGAGGAGGCGCGGCTCTCGTTCGCGGGCGCGGTCGGCGAATTGTCCAGTGCCGAAGGGCCGTTCGTGGTCGTCGATCTCGGTGGCGGGTCCACCGAGGTGGTGCTCGGCGACAGTTCCGGCGTGCAGGAGGCGTACTCGGCCGACATCGGCTGTGTGCGGATCACCGAACGCTGCCTGCACGGTAATCCGCCGACCGGCGAGGAGGTCGCGTCCGCGCGATTCATCGCCTCACAGCAGCTGGCCCAGGCCTTCGGCGTGGTTCCGGTCGAACGCGCCCGCACCTGGGTCGGTGTGGCCGGCACCATGACCACGATCGCCGCGGTCGCACTGGACCTGCCCGAATACGATTCGGATCGGGTGCATCTGACCCGTCTCACGTTCGATCAGCTCCGCCAGGTCTGTCACCGTCTGATCGGGATGAACCACGACGAACGCGCCGCTCTCGGCCCCATGCATCCGGGCCGGGTCGACGTGATCGGCGGCGGTGCGGTGATCACCGAGGTGCTGGCCGACGAGCTGGCGCGCCGGGCGGGGATCTCCGAGCTGATCGTGAGCGAGCACGACATTCTCGACGGGATCGCGCTGTCGATCGCCTGAGGCGGGCCGGAGGCGGCGCCGCCTGAGGGTGCCGCGACATCCCCGCGTGATCGGCGTTTTGTGCGATCGGTGTCCCTCGTTGCTGGACAATTGCGTCTCATGAGCAGGGTGGAACCCGTCCCGGGAGAGCAGGCGTCGCCGGAGACACGCACGATATTCGGCCATCCCATCGGGCTGGTCAATTTGTTCGGAGTCGAGCTGTGGGAACGGTTTTCGTTCTACGGCATGCTCACCATTCTCGGGTACTACCTGTACTACTCGCTGACCGACGGCGGGCTGGGGCTGGAGAAATCCACCGCGACGGGCATCGTCGGCGCCTACGGCGGGCTGGTGTATCTGTCGACCGTGCTCGGCGGCTGGCTGGCCGACCGGGTGCTCGGAATGGAGCGGACCGTCTTCTACGGCGGCGTGGTCGTGATGGCCGGGCATATCGCGCTGGCGGTGCTGCCGGGATTGACCGGTGTCGGCGTGGGGTTGGTGCTCGTCGCGCTCGGCTCCGGGGCGTTGAAGGCCAACGCGTCCTCACTGCTGGGCACGCTCTACGAGAAGGGTGACCCGCGTGCCGACGGCGGTTTCACGCTGTTCTATCTCGGCGTGAATCTGGGCGCGTTCGTCGGCCCGCTGATTACCGGGCTGCTGCAGACCCACCTCGGATTCCACTACGGATTCGGGGCGGCGGCGGTCGGCATGGCGCTCGGACTCACCCAGTACGTGATCTTCCGGCGCAATCTGGGTACCCACGGGCGGGAAGTGCCGAACCCGTTGCCGCGCAGCCAGATCGGGAAAGTGATCGCCTTCGTGCTGGTCCTCGTGGTGGTGGTCGCCGTCGCGATGTGGACCGGGCTGGTCCGGTTGTCGAATCTGTCGTGGGTAACCACCGGCGTGATCGCGGCGGTATCGATACTCTATTTCGGATTGATGTTGACCAGTCCGAAAGTGGTTGCGGTGGAACGAGTCCGAGTGCGGGCCTTCATACCGCTGTTCATCGCCAACGCCGTGTTCTGGTCGCTGTTCCAGCAGATCTTCACGGTGCTGGCCGTCTACTCCGACGAGCGGATGAACTGGACGCTGTTCGGCTGGACCGCGCCGGCGAGCTGGATCGGCTCGGAGGAACCGATCTGGGTCATCGTGCTGTCGCCCTTGTTCGCGCTCATGTGGACCCGCCTGGGCACCAGAGCCCCCACCACGCCCCGAAAGTTCGCCTACGGCGTGATGGGGATGGGCGCATCGTTCCTCCTGTTCGTCCCCCTGGCCGGCTTCGAGGACAAAACCGTTCCCGCCCTGCTCGTCTTCGTGATCCTGGCCGGCTTCGCCATCTCCGAACTGCTGCTGTCCCCGATCGGCCTCGCGGTTACCACTCAGCTCGCCCCCGAGGCCTTCCGAGCCCAGATGATGGCCCTTTACTTCTTCTCCGTCGGCATCGGCACCTCGATGTCCGGCGTCCTGTCCGAGTTCTACGACACCAGCCACGAAGTCGCCTACTTCGGCATCACCGGCCTGGTCGCGATCGCAGTGGGAATCGTCGTTTACTTCCTAGCCCCGCAGGTCAGCCGCTTGATGGAAGGCGTGCACTGAGCAAATCCCCGGACAATTCCGAGACGGACGTACGACTTAGGTACGCTATCCCAGCCGCCCCCGTAGCCCAATTGGCAGAGGCAGCGGACTTAAAATCCGCACAGTGTCGGTTCGAGTCCGACCGGGGGCACGTACTGCATCTACACAAGCGGTGCGTGCTGCCTGCGCGGACGCTTGTTGTGTAGTGGTCACGGGGCCGCTGATCCCTTCGGCTGTTCGGACGATGTCGGGTAGTTCGTCGGCGGGCAGTGTGATGGCGATGGTCACCTGGTTGCCGCTGTCGTCTAGCCGGACAGCGAGCTGGGTGATCTCGAATAGTCGACGTACCAACGGTTCCGGTGCCGCGGTGAGATTGAGCGCAAGGTACGGCAGAGCGTCAAGGAGCGCGATGTCGGTGGTGCGGGGGCGGTGAGGTTCGGTGTCGTCGGCGCCGTCGAGTTGGGCGATGGCGGACAGGGCGGCCGTTTTTTCGGCGTCGAGGTCGTTGTAGGTGCCGCGGAGGGCTTTGGTGAAGGGATCGTCCGGGTCGCCGTCCTGAGCTTGCTTCAGGATTGAGTCCTGGCGTCGGGTCAGGTCCGCGACGGCTCGTTGGAGTCGTTCCCGTTCGGAGTGGCGTTCGCGCGCGACGCGGTCGTCGATGCCGTCGAGATCGGCGGCCAGCATTTCACGGCGGTGTGGGCCGAATACCCGGTCGGCGAAGAATCGTGTGATTGCGTCCGATACGGAGTCTTCGCGGAGGTAGATGGCTTTTGGGTGGCCGACGTACTTGTCCGGTCGGCCTCGGTTGTTGCCGCGGGGCCAGCATAGGTAGTAGGGCGTGTTGTGGCGGTGGGTGCCGAACATCCGGCGTCCGCATCCGCAGAACACCATCCCCCGCAGCACGTAGGTGTGGCGCGTAGCCGGGTGGGTGTTGGGGTTGTTGCCATCGCGGGATCCGCGCTTAGTTCCTCGGCGTGCGGCGAGCTCGTCGTACATCCATTTCGGGATCAGTGGCTCGTGCGCGGGTTCGGTGGACCAGACCCATTTCACCGGGTCGTTGACCTTGCCGTGCCGGGAGCGTGAGGCTCGTCGGTTGAATACTTGGTAGCCGGTGTATTTGGGGTTTGTTAGCACTTCGAACACGCTGGTCTTGCCCCATGCCCCGCGCGCTCGGTCCCTGTTGGGTGGTTCAGGTGGCGGGTACTTGGCGGGGTCGGCGTTGAGGCGGTCGACGATGGTGTCATACCCGATGCCTTCGTGGTAGCGCCACAGCGCGATCTGCGTAACCGTCTCTGCGCGAACTCCGTCCGGTTCCAGGCGGGTCTTGGTCTGACTCTTGGCCGCCTTCGTCGGGTTCGGGTGGCGGTATGTTTTGGCCTTGTATCCGTATGGGGGTTTGCCAATGTTCCAACCCTCGCGGACGTGTGTGCACAGCCCGCCCCAGGATTGTTCGAGAGTGTTGAGGACTTCGTATTCGGCGACGGATTGGTTGATCCGTCGTTGCAGAATTCGCTGAGCTCGACTGCCGGACAGGGTGATCGGCTCGTTGGCCGCGAACAGTGACACCTCGGCGCGTTCGAGCTCCCGCTCGATCGACAGGCCCTCGAAGGTGCGGCGGGCGACGCGGGACACGGATTCACAGATCACCACGTCGAACCTGCGGCCCGGATGCGCCGCCTCGTCCAGCAGGTCCGCGACGCCGCCATCGCGGGCGATGGGTATGTCGAACCGTTCGTAGCCAGTTCCGTGGCCGCGTGCTTCCAGTTCCATGCGGCCGGACTCGACGTCGTAGAAGTGCGCGACGATCACCCACGATTCGGGGATCGCGGTCTTACAGTTCCCCAACTGCCGCATCATCGATTGACGCGGGTCCTGCTGGTCCTCGGTGGAGGTGCGGCCCAAGAATGCCACCCGGACTTCGTCCCGCAGCACCGCGGTCGGCACGCCTAGCGGTGAGACGGCGTAGTCGGACAGCCCTGATGGCCCGGAGGCAGGGGCGGTCGCCGACAATGATGCGGATCGGCGGGTCACTGGCGCGGGCCCGTTGACCGCCGGGTCGTCGCGGGTCATGCGGCGGCACCGTTCTCGGTCGAGTGATCATCGGACAGTTGTTGTCCGGCCCAATCCAGAAGCTTCCCGGTTACGTCGGCGAGTTCGCCGCGAAGGCGTTCGGCCTGTGTGCCGTGAAGGTAACGGACGTGACCAAAGAACTGCCGCTCGCGCTGGCGTTTTCCGCGTTGGCTGTAGCTCCAAACAGGCTGTTCATCGCGGGTTTCCGCGAAGTCTTCACTGGAGTTGTCGTAATTACTGTCGGGTGCTTTTCGCGACAGTGGAATTACCACCGCGTCCTTGTCGCCGGTCGGGTCGTCTCCGGTGTTGTCGTGCGAGTGCATGGGTGCCTTTCGCTGCTCTCAGGTACCACTCGTGACGGGATGCGAGTTATGCGTTTTGTTCGCCGGGCTCGCCGCGGTTTTCGGCGCTGTGTGTCCATTCGTTGATCAGAGTGGCCAGCGCGGAGACTGCGCGTTGGTATTGCTCGGGTGTCATGGGTACGGTTTCGATTTGTTCCACGCGGACACCGTCGTGTCGCGGGGCCGGGCGGCGTCGCGGGGAGCCGGTGTCGTCGGTGGGGTCGTTGTCGTCGGAGGTGAGCTCGACGTTGGGGGCCATAGATGATCTCCTGTATGGGGGCTGGACTCGGGCGCCGGGACGGGTGAGACTCCGGGCGAGACCCTGGTCGTTGTCCGTCTCGGCGAGCTGTCCCGGGTGGCGGCAGGGGACGATGCGGCGATTACATGGCGGGCCTCCGGGCTGGTCGAGAGAAGTGTGTTCATTAGTTAAATTCCATCGAAAACCCCGTTTTTGGACACATTGGTGAGAAATTCGCCAGCGTCTGGTGGGCCGGATTTGCCTCGGAAGGGCCCGATGTAGGGTCGGCTCGCCCCGAACGAACAACTCGAAAACCCTCTGCTGCAAGAACTCTACGCGCACCGTGCGCGGAAGAATGCGAGTGCCGGCGAGTGTTCTCGGACGCCGAAAGACTTTCTCCGTCGCGGTGGGGCCGGGCAGTTGTTCTGCTCGGCCCCACCAGCCCTCTCACGCACAGGCAACGGGTATCAGTGAGGTACGGCGGGGGTCAGCCGCCAGGTCGGCAGCCGCATCTCGGGATTGCTTGCGTGGCTGTGGGTGTCGGGGTGGGCAGTGGCGACCGCGTCGGCCGCGCTGGCGGGGTCGGTATAGATGGTGCCGGTCAATGGCCCGGTGGTGATTTCCACGGTGCCTGTGGCTGGGTGATATCGCGCCTCGGTGCGATGAGTGCGGTACACGGTAAACACCGCCAGCCACGACGGCGGCGGAGCGGGAGTGGTGAGTTGATGGGTGGCTTCGGCGGTGACAGCCAGCCACAGTTCGAGGCTGTCGGGAGCCTGCGTCGACGCGGCGAATACGTGATGCAGTGCTGCCGCGACGGCTGCCGGGGCGCAGGTGGTGTCGTTCATGACCGGTAATGGCCCTTTCTCGGGAAGATGCGTCAAGGAGTCGAATCGGTGTGACACGCGGTGCGCCGGGCACGGGAGAACAGTCAGGTCCCGGCGCATCGGCGGCGTCAAGCCGTGGCGAGAGCGAATTTCCTGGGACGGTCGCTGGTGCGGCGGGCCGTGCCGAGGGTGGCGAGTTTGGCCAGTGCGTTGTGCACCGCACCGCTGCTGCGGCCCAACAGTTTCCCGATCTCGTGCGGACTGAACTCGCCTTCGGGGTGATCGCGCAGGAAGTCCTCGACCTGCCCCCGCAACGCCCCCGGAGCCAACCGCGCCGATGCCTCCGGCGGCGCCGCTGCCGCATCGAAACCAGCAGCCCCGACATCCCGGGCAGCGCAGCCGGTTTCGGCGCTTGCGGTGCCGGATTCGCTGCTTGGTGCCCCGTCTGTGCCGGTGGGGGTGGGCAGGTCACTGCCGCCGGTGCCCGATCCGGACTCAGGAGCGGCATCGCGCCCGTTGCATGACCCCGCGGCCTCGTCGCTGGTGTTGGCCGACCAGCGGTCCGCGGTGCGCGTGTTGTTCGGATCGCGGTCCCGCCGCGCCGCGCCGGTACCCGCCCATCGAGACAGAATGCGTCGCGCAGTGGAGTTGGCGATCCCGGCCGCATCGGCCAGTTCGGTTGCGGTGGAGCCGGGGTACTGGCCCAGCACGGCCCACAGCGTCTTCTCGGCGTCGGTGCCCCACACCGGCACAACCGCCGCTTCATCGACCGGGTTACCGGACGCGCCGGTCGCGGAGCGTGTGGTGGTGCGGTTCTTCTTTCGTGCGGACATGACAATTCCTCCCTGGATTACGGGATTGAGGGTGTTCGGTCATGTCCCGGCCGGGACGGAAACCCCGCCGAACAGTGACCCCTGCCGGGGTCGCGGCGTCGTTCCACCTATATGGACGCTCCATACCGTGCCGATGTCAAGCGGGCGATGAAAGAAAAACCCTGCGGCGAGACCCTTTCGTATTCCGGGCAACAATCACGAAGTCGGTTCTCGGGCACCGCAATCGGATACCGCAAAGCGTGGCTCTGCATCGTTCGCCGGGTAGGAATCCAGCCCCGGCCTCACCAGCAGGCTCGCATTTCCACTTCTGCCTGCGGCGGGGGCCGCCCAGGCTGCCCCCGCTCACTACGCCGCTCTGGATGTGCAGGTGGCGGCGGCCGGATTAACCGCCGGCGGGCCGACTCGGCATCGCTATGCCCCCACGGCACGTAGCTCCAGGAATTCCTTGACCTCAGGGACTGCGTGCTGTCGCCGGACAGCCAGGGTTATGGCGTCAAGATGCCGCTGAAAGCGGGCCGACGCTACGTTCCCGATGGTCTTGTAGTCCGCTGTCAGCAGTGAGCACCCCTCGGCGAACTGTCCAGCCCTCACCAGGTTTTCGGCCAGGTAGACGCGCCATCCGGTGTGTTCGCGTGGCCAGGCAGCCGAACTGTCAATAGCCGCTTGGAGATGAGTCGTGGCTGTTTTGTGATCGCCGGTGTTCATGTATGCCAGGCCGGTAAGTCCGCGCAGTTCGGCCTCGGGCAGATAGACCCACTCCGGGTCGTAACCTCGTCCGGATTCGTACGCTCGGTAGGCACGGCTGATCGCTTTGTTCATCGCGTTCGTATCGCCGACAACGCCCTGCGCCTCGGCTTCGCGCAACGCGCCAAGTGCTCGGAGTTGCGGTCCACCGCGACGCCGAGCGGTGGTTTGTGCAGCATCGGCCAGGTGAATTCCCTCCCGCTGCCGCGCACCTTCTCGGTAGCTGAGGACGCTGGCATTGATGAGAGCATGCGCACCGGCGATGTCGTCGTCGGCGGCTGTCGCAGTGTGTGCCGCATCAGCGTAGTAGCGACGGGCTTGGTCCAACTGGCCTGCATCGTAATGGACCCACCCCGCCGCGGTCATGGTCTCGGCGGCGGTGGTTGCCAGGCTCTTGCCGACCGTTTCGGTGTAGCTGGCACTGTTCAGCAGGTGCTGCACGTAGCGGACTTGACCAGCGGCCACGTGGCACAGCCGATCACCACCAACCACGAGATCGAGCGCGTGAATCTGGTTGATGGTGTCTTGGACCGCGGCGACGTCGCTGACGCCAATCTTCATGCCGGGCACTGCCGGTGCTGAAGCGGACCCCGCCGTCGCCATGGCGGCGACTCCTACGCTTCCTAACGCCCCCACCCTGAAGAACTGACGACGATCCACGTCTGCCTCCTCGTCCGACTCCACTACCAGTATGGCCAATGGCACCTGGAGCGCCCTGGCCACGAGACGTAGGACACGAAGGTCGTATGCGGCGGGGCCACCGCGCTCCAGGCCCGAGACCGCCGGCTGGGAGAAGTTGATCAACTCACCCAGTTCGGCCTGGGTCATGCCGATGGACTTCCTGATCCGTCGGATGACTTCGCCGGTCGTCATATGCATATCCAACGCCCCCAATTGTCGCCCGGTCTGTGAATTCTGTCTATTCGAAAACCGTTTCCGGGCAGGAGGATATACGGATTTTTGTATATCCGGAACGGTGCCTGAAATTTTGGCGTTCGCATGGCCATTCGCGATCGTACGGTCAGACCGCACCCGGTGCCGGGCCGACGCCGTAACTCATTGCGGCGCACAGGCTGACCTGGGAGGTCGACCAGTGGCGCAAGCCCCCGGCACCGGGTGCATCCCGATCGCCCGCTAGAGAAATCGAGGCCCAGCAAATGCACACCCTGGCTATGCATCAGACAGTGTCAATGACAGAACAGGAAACCCACCGAGCACCGGTCGCTATTCGCCAGATCGACGGTAGATCGAGGCGGAACCAGAGCGACGACGTTGAGATGCCTCTGCGCATCGACTCGTTCGCGCCGCTCGTTGTTCATGTCCGAGTCGGTCGACGGCCGCCATCGGAGCCGATGGCGACCGTGCGCCCGTCGAACATGACGCCAGCTCGAGCCCAAGGCGCATCGTGAACTTTCCGGATCCGTTGCAGGAGAAGGCGTTCGTCCATGCGGATGGCGCGTTGGCCGAATTCCTGTGCCGGGTGCATCTACTAGAGCTGACTCGTGAGCGTGCTCGCGAGCTGCGAGCCATCCACCAATCTCATCCGCCGGACGAGTGCACCGTGCACCTGGAGGCGGCGTATCTGCTGCTGATCGAAGACTGCTGAGCCTCAAACCCTGCCACTTCAACTCACTGACGGAGGTCGCCCGGTGATAGTCAAACTGCCATCCAAAGACGAACTGTTGGAAGCGTGTAACGGCACCGTGCGGATGAACCATCCGGTTCTCCACGCTGCCCGAAAACTGGCCGCGCTCCATATCGCTCGCAGGATCGCCACCGATCAGAATATCCACGAATCGGATCGGTCCCGTGCCGAACTGGTGCGCGCAATCGACTGCTGGGTGGTGGCGAATCTGCCGCAGGCGGGCGGCGCCTCGTACCTGCACACGGAGTCGGTTGGAATGGTCATCGATCGCATCGCGCAGTACAGCGTGGACGCGCACACCGCACTGAATAGCCCTGTGGCCGAACAGAACCGTCACTTTCTGTGGCAGCGACTGGCCGAACTCGCCGTCGCCTACACCGATTTGGCCTTCGAGATCGGTGCCGGTCTCCGCCGTCTGCCGGTCCTCACGTATCCGGTCGACAACGTTCGGTGCTGTCCATAGGCCGAGCGCGTGAGATGGTTCATGGTCATCGTCGGATCGGAGCACAAGGTGAAATGCGCTTGCCCGTAGCGACGCTGCGTTGGCGCGACTCGACGCGGGTGCCAGGAGCGGTACGGCGGGCCCGCAGGCTGCGGGAACTGGTGTCTTGCTCCTGATAGCCTTCTTCGCGAGAAGAATCTGTGAGGGGGTCCGGAGATGGCGAACGAGATTGACTACGGCCAGGCTGAGATTCAGGCGTTCAACGACTTGGCGGCGTCTGGGGGAGTGCGCTACGACGAGGGTGCGGCCAGAAAGGCAGTCCAGCTGTATCAGGATGCCATAGACGGGCTAACTGCTATCCAACGCAAACTGGGTACGGTTCAGAACGCCGGTGGCTTCGGTGGATTCCAAACCGGTAGAGAGTTGCAGCAGGGATTCTCGCGCAAGGCCAGCGACGGAATTTTTGTGGTGCAGCAATTGATCGACGGTGCCATGCAACTTCAAGAAGCATATCTGCGGGCCGGCAATCTCATCAGCGAGGCTGACTCGCTAAACCAAAAACGAATTGCGATGACGTCGGCGACCCCCGCTCCGGGAGGGAAGTAAAATGAAAGTAAGCGGTCTGGCGATTGTGCTGGCTGCAAGCGCGGTCGTTCTGAGTTCATGCGCAGTCGGGGGCGGTGATTCCGATCCTGCCAACACTGAACAACCATCGACGAGTCCGGGCCCGAGCGTGGCGGTGTCTGTCAAACCCGCCCCCGAACAGGATCCTGATGGTAGACAACCGGTAAAATTCGATCCTTGCCTCAAGGTTGGTGACTCTACGATCAAGAGTGCCGGTTTTGATCCTCAGACGAGAGAACGTGCCGACCAGATACATACCGGATATGCGTTTATTGGATGCTCTTTCGAGCGTCGAGAAGATGTCTACGGTTCGCCGCATCGGGTGGGATCGCTTACCGTTTCCTCCACGGACATTACTCTCGACCAATTTCGCCAACGCGAGAACGGCAACGCTACCGAAATGAACATTAACGGTCGACCTGCGATTACTTATAAGGGGGATGGGCCGGAGACCTGTTTTGTTACGATGACCGGCCCGGATGCAAGCGTAAGTCTGCAGTTGGACAGTCTGAGTGCATTGAACGGGTGGCGGGCATGTGATCATGCCCAGGAAATCGCCTCGACAATCGAAGCCGCATTGCCAAAGTAATCTCTCCTGGCGATGGGCGTCTTCTTGATATGGGAGACCCTCATTCTGTCCATCCTGGAGTAAACGGCTCGATCTTCGGCGGTTCGCTCTCGGTTCGCGTCGGTTTTGGCGGCTGTGGGCCGCCCCAGCGGGATTCGGCCCACGGCAGGCACAGGTCGCGGTATTGAAGGCCGCCATGAGGATAGAAGGCGAACGAGAACTGTGAGAAGACGTTCCGCTGCGGACGAGGGTGTCTTCCTTGTGGACCTGGAATATCAGGTCCTTCTGGGGTTTTTGTAGGATCGAGGTGGGCTGAATCGGCAGTGAAGGTTCCACCTACATTTATTGCGATCGCTTCGAGGGTTTCTCGTGGGTCATTCTGATTGGGAAGCGGATATTTGTCGCCGATCTTCTTCGCGGTATTCGTCATATCTTTGCATACAACGTTTACTTCGCCTCCCGCTGTTTGGTATTTAACTACATGCAGGTACGCAGTCCCGATGCCTTCTACCATAGCATGCGGTGCTGATGCATCGCTGTCAACATTATCCGTATCAGCGTCTTTCCATCCGGGATATCCGTAGTCGACGCTCAAGAACATGGCGACAGTGTTACTTTCGATGGTTGCCCGAACGACTTTCATCTCGGCCGATTCCAGATCAATCCCGGGATCAGCCGACCATCGGAACGATATGCCCCAAGGAGGGGTATCCACCGCTGGTGTCTCAGGGTGGTCACAAGCTGCCACGGTCAGAAATGAAAGGATAACCAGAAGGATGCGCCGAGTCAGTCTGCGTGCGCGATACATCATTGCCCCTTCAAAACTGTACTCTTGTAGTCATCACGGGAAAATGTGTAATGGTCGAGGGTGTGAAGCTGGGTCTGGCTTGCTGTATCGAAAGCATTCAGATCGACACCACTGCCTTGTAGCCACGCGCTTGAACTCGAGTGGAATTTTGACAAATTCCACGATTTGCTGTCGCCGCCATGTGCATCCAATATGTCGGAATAATTCTTCAGTCGTCCTTCTTCGAGCCAATTCGGATCGAATGGCGCCGCCTTGTCTGGGGCATGGTTGAAGAAGTTTGGATCGCTGGCGGCCACAGCCTGAAGCATGTGGTAGTTGCGGAGTGTCGAGAGGTCGTCCGCAGATACTTCTTGTCTTCCCGCCGGTATAGGAGTGTAGTCCGGTTTAATTCCGTCGGAAATGTATTTACTCGCTGCGTCGATGGCAATGCCGCCTACAATTGTCTTATCGCCCACCAAATCTTTCGCCGCCGAGGCTGCTATGTCGAAACCAAGCTTCTTTCTGCTCGCACTTTCCTCTTTCGCATCGGCCTCGTTGAGTCCGCGGTCGAACGCTTCGGCGCGCAGCCCCTGCTCCTGAATGCCGAGCAATCGGCCGGCGGCTTGGGCGTATTGATCGCGGTCATTGGATGGCTGATCGTGCAACGCCGCGTATTGGGCCGCGTAGGCATTGGTGCGTTCGGTGATAGCGGCGTTCCATGCTCCGGAGGAGCGGTCGTCGGTGTTGAAGAGGGTTGATAGTCGAACTGCTTGCAGGTCTCGCCCGGGCAGGTCCTGCATAGCGAAAGACGGATGCGGATGATTCGGTGCAAGTGCAATATCGTCAAGATAGGGCATCATCGCACCGGTCAGTTGCCGTGTCAGCCCGGGGTTGACTTGTCCCAGGGATTGCTTATCGTGCCCGGGCATATCCATCAGCGCCTCGAATGGGCCGACCTGGCCATCCTTCCCGCCAGCGTCGGCTGTCAGAAGGGCGGCGAGCCCCGAAGCGGCTCGACCAGCCATGTGCGACTGCTCCGGGGTGACCTCTGGATGTCCGTCGCTGGCGGGGTGCGGGTTAGCCTCTTCACCAATCCAATTGAACAGCTGCGGCGGCTGTTTCCCGTTGGAGTCGTCCCAGTCGTATTGCAGCAGTGGTTGAATGACCTTCTTGGGGTTGTATCCCGGATCCAGCGGTACGGAACCAGGCTCGGTCTGGCCGGTGAGGAGCTGGGTAGTGGCTTCGTGGTTGCGGCTCGAGACTTCCAGGTAGTCGCGCATGACGCCCTCCATCGAGGAGCGTTCGATCGGTTTCCCTGGCATATTCACCGTGTCGTCGGTCATGCCCGGCGTTCCGAGGGCTGCCGCCTGGCGTGTGAGTTCACGTGAGAACTCGGTGCCGGGTTCGAACCCGGGGTTGGTTTGCTTGATCAGATCCCCGAAGCGCTTGGTTTCATCGAGGAATCGGTGCTGACCGGCGAGCTCCGAGTCCGGCGGGCAGGTCGGGTAGGTCTTGGCGTTGGCATCCGGGCCGCCGACTCGCGTCGACACCAGTTTGCGGAGGTCTTCCGGAAGCTGCTTGTAGCTGCCAGGTGATTGCAGCGACCCGTCCGGGTTGCGCCCGGTGCCGATGTGCTCGTTCGATACGACCATGAGCCCGTTGGCAAGTGCGTCTCGCCGGGCCGCGGCAACCGGATTGCCGCTGTCCTCTTGGCCCTTCAGATAGTCGTTCATCGCGAGGATGCCTTCCTTGCCGGCACTTTGGTAGAACTCGCGGTAGTACGCCTGGGTTGAGGCGGGAAGAGTCGCGACGTCCTTGCCATTGGCGAGGTCCTGTAGATCCTGCTCGGTGAGGACGCCCTCGGGCAGATGTCCGGCGATCTCTTCCAGCTTGGCCTTATCGACGGTGCCGTCTGGGCGGACTGCGTCGTGGACCGCTTTGCCGTCGTCATGGCCGAATTTCGCTGTGTCAGAGGCGGATACCGGTGCATCGATGCCTTGGCCAAGTAGATCGCCGCGCCCGCGAATCTTCTCTGCTGCGTTCGTGATTGCGGTGGCGACCTCGCTGATGGCGCCGGCCAGGCTGTAGTACGCGGTATTGATCAACCCTTGGTGGTGGTCGATGCGTTCTTTAGTTTTGCGCAGGTCGTCTTGGATTTGGGAGCCGCTGAGGATGGCCTGTTTGGTTTGGACTGCCCACCGGTCGTTGACGATCAGCGCGAGGGGCGATTCGGTGTCGGCTTCCGCGTCGGCGACCTTGCCCAGCAGGATTCGGCGCTCGTCGGCGAGGCGGCCGTCAGCGCCGCGTAGGGCGGCCGTGGCGTCGCGAATTTCCTGGGATAGCTTGCAGCCCTCGGTGTTCTCTTCGCTAAAACGGTCGTAGGCTGCGTCGCGGGCGCTACCGACCCAGTTCGTGCCGGTGAACTGGGTGAGCATCCGGCCGAGTTGGGTTTCGTAAGCCCCTATGGCCGTGTCGATTTGGGTGGCCCACTCCGACAGCTTGCCGGTGTTCCACTTCTCGACGTCTGGACGTGTTGGCATTACTGGTTCCCCCGAGTATGGAAGTCCATCGTGTCGAGCAGCTGCTTGAACTGCTCGTCGGTGGCTGCGTACATGTTCGCCGACTTGGTGACGAGGTCCGACAGTGCGCGAATGCGTTCGGCGACTCGGAGCCACGCGCCTTCGGTGAATTCCCCGAGCTGCGCACACGCCGGACCGATGGTGCAGCCGGGGAGGGCTGCGGTGATCTCGTCACCGGTCTTGCGGATAGCGATGCCGTCGACTTGGGTGGCGACATCTTTCAGCGTTCTGACCAGCTGATTCAACTCATCGATATCGGCTTGCAGCATGCTGAGCCTCCCCCCCTTCGATCCGGCGCCGGGACACCGACGCCGACGGTGCGATCACAGTCACTTCCGCGGGTATTGTGCCATTTACGCCGTTCCGACGTGGACTCCGACCAGGCGAACGTTTGTGTTAGCCTCGCCAGGTCGGGGGGCTGTACACCAGGATGTTGAACCGGCAGGGGGTGGCACATGAGCGGAGACCACGATCCGCAACCGAGCCCGGCAGCTGATCCGCCGAAAAGCATCTTCGGTCAAATTCAGGACGCTGCGATCCAGGCCAGCATCCAGCCGTTCACTCAGAAGATCACCGACGCCCAGAGGCGCATCCAACAGGGCGACAGTCGGCTCAGCGAACTCGGCGCGGGCGTCGATCCGGCCTATACCAGCACTGAAGATCATTTCGAGGGAATGTCTCACCAGCAGCTGTACGAGGCGGTGCACGGTGTCGGCGGGCTGGACCCCAAGGGCCTGCAGACCATGCGGCAGACTTGGTTCGAATGTGCCAGTGAGCTGGAGAATCTGTCCTCTTTCACGTTGATGCTGGGGATGAACAACATCTTCGGACACGGATTGTGGAAGGGCGCTGCCGCTGACGCGGCCCAGGCTGCGTCTGAACGCTATGCGCGCGTCACGAATCAGATCGGGCAGGTATTCGAGTCAGTTGCCGGGCGGATGGATGGCGCGGCGTGGGCGGCCGAGGCGGTGCGTAAGGCGGTGCAGCCGCCACCGGGTTCGGTGAACCTCACGCCGAATGGTGACGATCCTGGGCAGGCACTACTGCCGCGGGTGCCGGATCCGAAGGACACCGATCAGGCGGATCAGGCGCGGGAAAGGGCTCGCCAGGATGCAATTCGTGCACTGAACAGCATATATACGCCGGTGATACCTCCAGCGGGCGCGAACGTGCCTTCGTATTTGGATGTTTCGCAAGCTGCTGCCGGTGACGGAACCTCGGCTTCCGCAGGGGTTACGAGCAACGGAACGAATCCTGCTGGTGTGCAAGATAGTCCGATCGCCGCCCCGGATGCCGGCACCGGACCGCAGCAAACGGTCGATCAACCCGCCGAGCAGTCCGGCAATCCATCAGCGGCAGCAAGTCCGGCGGGATTGAATGTGCCGCAAGGGTTGCTGCCTGGCGGTGGTGCTGACTCCGCCGCAACGACAGCGGCGGGTGTGGGGCCCGGCGGCGACTTGGCAGTGCCCGGCGGCGGTGCGAGTAGCGGCCTGAGTGGTTCGGGTCCGGGTTCGCTCGGACCCCAGCACGGCGGTGCTGGATCGGCACGTGCACCCCAGCCTGGATTCAGTGTGGGCGGTGGTCTGGCCGCGGAAGCGCAATCTCAGCTCGGTACGCGTGGAGATACTGCGGCACAAGGGCGTTCGCGGCCAGGTTCGATGCCGCCTGCACCGCACGCGCAGCGCAAGGACAAGGAAGAAGATCGAGAGCACCTGACGCCCGACTTCTTGAAGGGTGTCCAGCCGGAGTGGACCGAAGGACTCGAAACTCCGGTCGGTGTCATAGGTGCGGACTCGATCGCAGACTTCGATGGCGATGAGTATCCGGGCTCTGCTACCTCAGCGAGCGCGTACTCGCCACCGCCCCCATACATTCCGACCGACCGCATCAGCAGGTCGTCGATGTACAACGATGACGGTTTCGTCGAACCCAACCTTCCCGCCGCACCACGTCATACGGCTCGGCATGCGACCCCGCCGGTCACTGCCTGCCAACCCGATCCAGGATCGTCCTCTTCGTCTAATCAGCCTGGTGCACAACTCGATCAGACTGCTTCCAACGCTGCTGCGGAAGCCACTGCGGGGCACAGTGCTGCCATGACGGAGACCGTGCGGGCTACCTCCGCGTTCCAGCCGGGACCGGCCGCGCAACACGATAGTTCCCCCGCGGTGAGCCCCACGCCTAGAGGTGAAGAACCTGAGCAGGTCGCCGACGACGCTGAGCCCGTATACATCGACCTTTCCGGGACCGGACCAATAATGGACAACGAACCCGGTGAGGCTCCGCCGCGGTGAAGACCCAAACGTCCTGGGTATTCACCCCCGATGAGTTTGCTTATGTGTGGGCGTCGGAAACCGGTCTTGCCGGCGATTACCCACATCCGATACAGGTGATCGAAACACCTACTACCGCAGATCAATACGACCTGACCCGGCTGGAGATCAGCGCTCGCTACCCGCGCGGCGCAGACCCCGATCTCACCGGCCCGCTACGAGTGCTGGCCAACCCGGACCTTCGCATCATCTGCAACGGATGGTTCCATGGATCTCATCGCAGAGTTCGATCCCTCGCCGCGGCGGTTGGCGATCTAGCTGTCGTTCTGTTCCAAAAGCCCGGTGCAACAGCAGACTTCGGCGGCGAGGTTAAGCTCGTAGTAACGACTCGCCGCCAGCTCGGCCGTCACATCGCAGCGACGATGCCGACTGTCGCGGCTGGAGCCATTGGACGGCTCGTCGGATACACCCCGCGTGTGCGCGGAGAGCAGCCGCCCAGTTCGTGGCTGCAGGACGAGGCGGGCAAACGTCCTGTCGAAGAACGGATCCGAACGTTCCTCAGGCTCGAACGCACCGCGCAAGGCTACCTGCGGATCGACCGCTACCTACCCGACCGGCGCCCCTACCCGCCCGCCTTCGTCACCTGGCTAGACATCAGCGACAGTACCCGGGCTGCCGGCCGTTACCTGATCGACGTGAATGACAATGACACAATTGTCACGCCCGCCTCGGCAGAGACCATTGCGGACGAACTGTATAGGCGCGCCGAGCTGGATCGGTGGTGACACCGCCAGGATGATCCGTTGGGGTTCGTGCCAGCAACCCAGGCCAGCCCTGCACGTCTTTGGTTTGCGGCCCTTCGGCGGCCACGTGCTTGCGTGGCATCGAGAGGTCCCCCATTACAGCACACCGTAGAGGACCGGCCGGATGGATGCGTTTCGTTCCGACAAGAGAAAATTTCCGACCGCCGCGACCGGAATAGGCTTCGGCGCAACCGTTCGTCGAGTACCGGCCGACGTTGCGCTAGTCCCAGGTTTCCGGCCGAGCGAGATCGGTGAAGCCGAGTTCGTTCAACGCGCGAAGGATCTGGCCTGAGGGGATTCCGCGGTAGAACGGAGCGGAAACAGGTGCGCCGTCGCTACTCAACGTATCGGCAGAGTCTTCCACAACCAGGCCGATGACGCGCCCGTCGGCGGCGACGATGGGCCTGCCGCTATTGCCTGGCCGAGCGATTGCGGAGTAGAGAAAAGCCGGGTCGCGGTCGGGAGTCATCATCGGGATCGACGGGTTGACGACCTCGCCGCGCTGCACCGCGAATCTGGCCGGAAGGTCCACAACCTCGCCACGCTGCACCGTGAGCGACATCTCAGCGGTCATCGGCACCCGGCGATAGCCAAAGATGTAGGTCTCGTCTGCCCACACTGGATCGCGAAACACCATGCCGGGCAGCGGTTCCAGGTCGCGGTGACAGTTACGGCCCGCCGTGACAACTACAACCTGTCGTACACGCATCCATGCTGGATGACGAACGGTGACAGGGAATGTCGGTGGTTGTCGCTATCGTCGGTACGGTGAGTTGGTATGGTGCAGGACGATTTCTGAGACCCGGTGACAGTCCGCCTGGTGAGTCGGTGATCGAAGGTGACACCTTCGCGATCCTGAACTTTGTGCTCGGCAACGGCGTTCGCGGCTACAGGGTGGCCGGACGCTACGAACTAAGAGCCGACATGATGTTTCTGGTGGGCGCTCGCGAACGCCCGGTCGTCATCGAATACGACGGCGGGTACTGGCATCGAGACCGCGAGGACACCGACCTCAGAAAGATCTGCGAAACTCTGGAACTTCCTGGCTTGCACGACATCATTCGCCTTCGCGTGCGCCCACTGCGGCGCCTGCGACCTGCCGATATCAGCATCCCGCCGCGGGCCGATGCCATGACGTGCGCCCGCCTCGTGCTACTTCACATTGCGCATCGCCCTGAACCCTATGAGCTCGACGACGACACCCTGGACAGAATCCACGAGTTCCTCGCGTTCAGCGCCACCGAGCTCCCCGACGACGACATCTATTGCGACTTCTGTCTGGAAATGAATTTCGTTCTGCAAGAACGTCGTTCAACGATCCGTCCGCAAGTACGTCGTTCAACGACCCGTCGGAGGGTGCATCGTCTGGACAACCCAGGCGGCATCTCCTTTAGGGAGTTGGCGGCCGAACTCGCACAACGCAGCGAACAGTACGAGGGTGTGTGGCATCCGGATAATCGCGAATGGGAGCAAGCAGAAGCTGCTGCCCATCAACGGCACGGTTTCAGAGGCTGGCTGCAGCGGCAGCGAGCGGTCGCCCAACACGTGTCGCAGTCCAGCGAGGTGGGCTCCACTATGCCTCTGCTTACGAAGTATGAAACCGGTTGGATCGAAGCCAGCTGAATCGATGCGAACTGTGAGCCACGAATCGACAAGCAGGAGATCCGATGCCAGCAGCTCCTCATGAGTCGCGCATCCGGGAGTTCCTCGCGCACCGACTCGACATCCTGGAACCTGGCCTGCGACTTGTTGATCAGGAGTACCGGCTGCCGAACTCCAACGGGACTGGCGGCCGGATCGATATTCTTGCTCGCGACCAGCACCAGATGTGGGTAGTAATCGAGCTGAAACGGGCGAACAGGTCAGCCCGCGAGACGGCACAAGAGCTTACGAAGTATGCCGAACTGCTGCGGCGCGAGAAAGGGCTGCCGCAGCATCGAATTCGAACGATGGCCGTCGCGCTCGAGCCGCAGTGGCGGGAGCTTCTGACTCCCCTGAGCAACCTTGCTCGAAAGTGGGACCACGATCTACGCGGCTACAGCTTGACCGTGGATAACGACGGCGTCCCGACAGCAGCACGGAGGGTCGAGCTGCTCGGTGAGCCGGTCGAACAGAGGCTCACCGCAACGCATGTCATCTTCCTGTTCGACGATGCAGCCGAACGGGATGCCTGCTGGCAGTGGACCGTGCAATCAGCGGCAGAAGCACATGCGATCGATCTCGTTGGTGTTCATCTCGACTACGACGGCACGTCCGAGATCGTCGTCTATCCGCACGCTCTCTACTTGGCCTTCGGCCGCATCGACAACAGCGACGGTGAGTCGCCGTGTGCGTATCTGTGTCGTCACGGAGTCCTCGACGATGAAGAGCGCGCCGAGTACGCATATCCCGACGAATACGATGCACTGACACATGTGTGCGCCACCATCCGTTCGGATGATAAGGAAAGCGCAGGGCCAGATAAATTCACGCAGATCACCAACGAAGAGAACTGGACTATCAGCAAGATTCACACCACTGGCGCTTTCGCCGCAGGCTTGTACGACGATGATGACATCGTCAGAGCTCTCCGGGGTCATGACGGTGAGGCGAGGGTTCAGTATCGAGGCAGCTCAAGCAACAAAATCATCGGACAATGGCGGGAATTTAAAGAGTCAGTTATGACATGCCTGTCCCAGAACGACGACTGGGCTGAACTTGTCGGCAACTGGCTTGACAGGCTGTCGGAAAAGGACGAGGAATACGACGTCCATCTGCATATCTACAACCCCGGCGACATAATCACTACCCTCGTTTACGGGCTGCCTGACCAGTTGAAAAAGTACAGCCCTCTCGTTCTCGGCGTAGCGGAATCTCGTGACGGACATGCGGCCACATACTTCCTCCGCGGAGAACTGCGATGGAACGGCGTTCAAGTACCTGATCTCGGCGCACTCAGCCGGATCGTCTATGGAGATCCGATCTCCTGGCCATATACACAGAGGCGAGACGCGCCCGCTAGACCTCCAGTTGCTTCGCTTCTGGGGAATCCACTACCTTACCCACGAAATCGCTATGGACCCAACCTCGCCCGCCGATGCGGAGCATGAAGCATCGATTCATTTTCCAAGCAGCCTTAGCGCAGAAGACATCGGCGAATGGGGCGGCGTGTTCCCACTGAAGACGTTCATCGATCACCACTTCGAACAGATATCGCTGCTTGTCCAGGACTACGGAAACAGGTCTATTAGGACAAGCAGATCGTAGGTCCTCGGCGGTCCACTGAACCGCCCGTATTCGGTCCCGCGCGTCGGGGCACATCAAAGACGGGAATACGTGGTGACCTGGGAAACGCACCGGAAGGTTGGTGGTCGAAAATCGTTCGCTCTGCAAGAAGTGTACGCACCCGGACCGATTGCGAGAGTGCTGCGCGGTGGTCGACCAGCGGGTGAATGCTACGGAAAGCACTATCTGAATGATTTCTCACCCTTTTTAGCACTGAAACGATCGACAGGTCGACACCCCTCGACTTCAGGAGCCGATCTTGTCGGCCGAGGTTGACCTGGGTGAAGGTGAACAGATTGGTTGCGTCAACGACGCTCTTCTCCTTAGCCAGAACCACGACGACTTTCTTCGGTTTGCACTCGTAGTCCCTCGGATCGCCCCCGGCCTCGCGGATGCGTCGCCGTAGATCTGTTCGCGCCTTCTTGTCGTGGGTGAGGACCTCCGTTGAGACGAGGGCCTGTGCCAGGAGATGGCTGGCCGGCGCTGAAGAGCTGACGTGCTTTACATGGATGAATGTACCGTCCTTCAGCAGAACATCGCACGCCTCGAACTTCCCCTTCCTCGTCTCGCCGTTGATCAACTTTTTGTCGAGAAGAAGTCCTCCGAGGCTCGCGGCGATCTGCTCGTTGTAGGCTGCCTCGTCGATACCGGACCCCCACTTTGGAGGGGTGGAGATGGGGGCCGGTCGGCTGAATATCTCGCGGGTCCGGTCGGCCACTGTGTCGGCGTAGCTCCGATCCATCAAGTACCAGCGACCGCTGTGCAAGAAATACCTGCGGTCGTTACTTTCGACCTCGAAGGTCAGCCATTTTCTCACCGGCATCCGTGGGCTGACGAGGCCGTTGGGGTCGGCACTCTCGTACAACAGCACCGCCACCTCATTGAGCCGCTTGTTCCAAGTCTTGCGTTCAGCCTTCTTCACCGGCTCCAATAGGTCTGCGAGGGTCGGCAGCCCGTCCGTGATCTCCTTGTACCCGGCTCCGGTCACTTTGAATCCCTGAGCAAGGCCGAACTCGTCGACCGCTTCATGGGGCCAAGCAATGCTCAGTCGGTTTGGAACCTCGGCGTCAATCGCGTCGACAAGTGCGTCGTCCAGGGTCTCGATCAGCGACTTATCCTTGATCAGCACGAGCCTTTCCAAATCCGCCAGTTCATCGCTCGCGGGCTCCTGATCCAGAATCTCGACGAGCCTGTCGAGGTCGGCGAGGAACTCGCTCGGCTGCTTTGACAGCGGGAGGCTGAGGGCGTCCGCTCCACGGATCATAACTGGCTTGCCACCAAGGCCGATCCCGTCGATAATCCCTGACGCGACTACTCGGGTCGCAAGTTCTCCGATGTCTTCAAATCCGAAGCTCCTCAGAGACGCGCCGACGGGTATCGACGACCGGTCCGTCTTCGCGGACTCGTCCAGCGTCACTTTCGTTATCGAGTTCAACCGTGCCGGGTCCGCGCTCCTGATCGCAATTTTCTGCCCGAAGCCGGAGTCGATGTATCGCTGGTCGAGGAGGTGGAAGCCCATTCCAAAAGTGACCCCCCACGCGAAATTCGCTTCGACTTCATCGTTGTCTGAGCCGGGGATCACCAGGACGGCTGCGGCAACCCCGGTGGCTAGCTCGACGCTGACGCCCGAAAGCCCCGCCACTGTGTCCGCCCACTTGACGGGCTTGTCGGGAGTTCGTCCCCAGTAGAGAACGGACCGCCGTTCGCCAACCATCACGCGTTCCTCGGTGAACTCCGAGTACTTCTCCCGGATCACTTTCGCCAGAGCGGGAAAACCAACCAACCGGTAGAGGGTCATCCGCGTCTCAGTGCTCGGTTTGCGCGCCACGTCTCCTCCTCGGGTGTGGGATCACATAGCGAACATAATGGTGCTGCCGCCATTGGACAGTACGAAGCCGCCGATGCTCAGGACACGTGCGGCCACTGCCATCGCGACTGCTGGGACGGATGCAGGTGTAGGTGACACCTTGTCACGGATCCTGCATCAGTCCCGTCCCGGTTTTTGACAGTAAGGTGTCTCCTATGCGATGCCTGCTGGTCGGGAACCTCACCTCGCCGAAGGAGCAGCTTCGGTCGGTGATGGAACGCCTGGGCGTCGAGCTGGCCGAGTTGAATCGGCTCGGTATTGACTGGACATCCCAAACTGCAAGTCCACCAGTCGACTTCGTATGCGCCGTACTCGGCCAGCTTGACGCACCCGAGGTCGAAGCGGCGACGTTTCTGGATATCGGTGTCGCTTTAGGCCGCGGGATCCCGGTGTTTCTGGTAGTCGAGCCGCGTCGCGCAGTCCCACTGGCCCTCGGGCTCCTCACCCGGGTTCAAGCAGATCTCGACAATGAGGTAGCCCTGGAGCTCCACCTCAAGCAGTTCTTGAAAGCGATCCGCCGGAGGGAAACTGCGTCTCCCGACAGTCCTGTACAGCAACCAACTATCTCGCGTGAGCGAGCCGCGGAGACTCACGAGCGCCTGCAGGAACTGCGGCGGTCCGAACGCGGTGCCGTCGGCGGCGCTTTTGAGTGGCTGATGGTTGACCTGCTCCGCGGTGATGCCGAAATCTCGGCACCAGTCGATCGCGATCAAGGGGCAGATCTGGCGTTGATGTTGCCCGAGAACTACCTCGCCGTTGGTGGACCGGTGCTTGTTCAGATGAAGTTCTGGGACACGCTGTCGGATCGGGGGCTGGCTGATGCCTGTGACATCTTCGCGCAGCAGATCCATAGAACAACCGCGGTTTTCGGTCTGTTGATCTACCACGTTCGCGATGGAGAGAACCCGAAACAGACAGTGCCGAATCCGGGGACTCGCGTCGTCGCGGTGTCGGCCGACAGCCTGGTAGATGCATTGGCCGCCAGGCCGCTGAGCAGTGTGCTTTTTGCGATGCGAAACGCGATCGTCCACGGAGTTGCCTATCGTGGTTGAGCTGAGCTGCGTCACTGTCGCCGAGCACCTGCGACGGGCAGCCGATCCGACCAACTCGACCTACCACAGGGGGCATGCCTACGAGGATGCGCTGGAGCACGTTTTCCGAGCCGTGCCCGGTTGCGACACGCAACGCAACAGCCTGAACCGATTCGCCTCCGAAGAGGTGGACATCTCGGTGATGAACTTCCGAGTCGAAGACGGTTTGCGTGCCCTGCCGGAGATCTTCTTGGTCGAATGCAAGAACTGGAGCGTACCGGTCGACTCAGCGACCGTTAACACCTTCGCCACCAAGATCCGCCATCGCGGCTGCACTCTCGGCGTGCTCGTCGCTGCGAACGGTGTCACCGGCGACCCCCATGAGAAGACCGCAGCTTACCAGTCCGCCGCATCCGCCTTGCAGGAGAACACAAGAATCCTCCTCGTCACAACCGACGACCTGATGGCACTCACATCAAGTAAGGACGTCGTGGTCCTTCTGCATAAGCGACTGCTGGATCTCATTGCTGCCGGCACTTTCACCCTCGCATGACTGCTCGGCCGAGCCGCTCATGCGATGCCGAAACAACAGGCCAGTTTCAGAATCTGGTTGGCCTGCTTGAGGTCTCGGACCTCTTTCCGAAGTTTCTGCAACTCGCCCTCGGCCGGCGACAGACCTGAAGCTGCTTGCTTGCACGGCCGGCACCCTCGGCCAGGGGCTTTTTGATCCAGATCCGCGGCGTTTCGAAGGGCGCATCGACCAACGGTACGGCGGCCTGCAGCATATGGGTTCCGTACTCATCGAGACGCTTGAGAGCAGGCGCACCGCCAGCCTTCTCATGAACTTCGGGCGGATGACGCTTCGACATGATGGGGACCATCTTTCAGTAACGAGAAGCGGCCTCCAACTCGGCGGTTCATCGAGCTGTCTCTGCGTTCCCGACCTGCGGGCCATTCTTCGGCGTAGCGTATCGGCGCGCACGGTGATACGAGGCGGAGGGTTTCCGTAGGGCCTGTCACCAACCGAAGGGACAGCAGGCGTGGCCAAACTGACCGAGGAACAACGGCATCAGCGCGCTCAGGCCAAAATTCGCGCGGAGGCGCAGGACGCCGAAGGCCGAGCCGGGCGACGCGCTGCTCGGGAACGCCTGTGGGAGAAGGCCCGAACGCGGCTCTCGCGAGCTGAATTCGAAGCTGGCGTGCCGTGTCGCGGATGCGGTGAGCCACTGCTTGGTAGCGGCGATGAACCGGCCGTTGCCGACGATGAGCAGAGAGAGGCGTTCCTCGAGCGACACCGTGAATGCGGCGAAGGCCATTGGAGCGTCGAGGAGTCCAAGTTCCTGCACTGCTCGTGGTGCTGTCCACCGCCACCGATGAGCCTAGAGCAGCGGACGACGATTACACGCCTGCTGTACGGGAATAAGACATCAGAACGATTACGCCAGTACGACGAATGGAAACTCGTTCTCACCTGCGGCCATGCGGTCCGGCGACGCTGGTACCAGGACAAGGAATGGTCGGAGAAGGCACAAACCTGCTCGACCTGCCGTGTCCCACGTGGTGTTCTCTCGAGCCGAAAAATCGGGCCGGCTACGGCATGGTGTTCGACCGGACCAAAGATTCCCGGCACCGCGCGGTCGGCGACCAAAGCGTTGAAGGAATTCAATGACAGCTGGCAAAAGCAGCGGGAGCGTGTTCCGTCCGAGCTTTTGGAGCTCTGGGAGCTACGGACGCCCACAGCTGACGATCTCTATAGGTGGCGCGTTCGTCTGGACTGCGGCTGCGTCCAGGAGATGCTGATCCACGGCGATATGTATTCGCCGGTGGATCGGGTGTGGCCGAGCAGTCGCTTGATCGACGGCGACCTTCCACCTGGCGAAGTCGAACACGTGCATACAGGGATGACTGATAGTTACCGGGAGGTTGTCGAATGGGGCGAGCACCGGCTCGGAGGGTGTCACGAGAACCGTGTAAGTCCGAAGCTAGTTCGGTACTAAATCTATTCTAGCACAATGGAATTCGGTTCG
>NZ_LZML01000084.1:0-24788 GCF_001665695.1 Nocardia sp. 852002-51101_SCH5132738
GGTGTGGGAGAGTAGGACACCGCCGGAACATACATTCAGGTAAGGCCCCCAACCTGCTGGTTGGGGGCCTTACCCATTTTCGAGCCCTATTTCTATCGGTTCGACATTTCCCGGAGCCGTTCATCGAGGGTGGCGAGTTGCTCGCTCGTCCCGTGCTCGCGCCATTCCGGCTTTTCGTGGTCGTCGAGATAGGCCCCGTGTTCGGTGAGGGTCAGGCGGGTGCCGGCCGCGGTTTCGGCGAATTCGACCGTGGTGAGCGAGACCGTCACGACGGTGTCGTCCACACCCATCGTGGAGGTGTAGACGATGCGCTCGCCGGGGACGATCTCCTGGTAGGTGGTCGTGAAGGTCATTCGCTTGCCCTCGTGCACACCGGCGGCGATCTCGCCACCTCCGACGCGGAAGTCGAGTTCGTGCTCGGTGCCGGGTGCGCTGAACCACTCGGCCTTCCGTTCCGGTTCGGCCCATGCGCCGAAAGCCGTTGCGGGAGTGACGGGGTAGTCGCGTTCGAGGGTGAAGGTGGAATGGACCAGGGAATGCGTGGGCGTCATGACGGCTCCTCGGGGTCGGGGTTGGTCCGCTCGGCGAGGGTGGCGCCGAGCGCGTCGAGGCGGCGTTCCCAGGGGGTCTGCCGCGCGTGTAACCAATCCTCGGCGGGCCGCAGCGCATCGGGTACCAGGTGGCAGGTGCGCACCCGGCCGATCTTCTCCGACCGCACCAGGCCGGCGTCCTGCAGTACCTGCAGATGCTGCACAACGGCCGCCAGGCTCATCTCCAGCGGCTCGGCCAGGGCACTGACTGCCGCCGGTCCCCGGCCGAGCCGCTCGAGCAGATATCTGCGGGTGGGGTCGGTGAGCGCCCGGAAGATCAGGTCCAGCCGCTCGGATTGGTTAAGCACCCACTTAAGTGTAGGAGCCTTACCCTGATAGTCAAGTAGTTACTTAACTGAATCGTGCGCGCGTGCTGCTTCGAACGGCAGCCGGTCGAAGATGAAGCGGCTGGTGGTGATTCGGCCGTCGGCGACGGTGACCAGTTCCGCCGCGGGGGCGCTCGGTACCGGGAGGGTCGCGGTGTCGTAGCAGACGAGCGCGGTGGTCTCGTCCCCGAAGGCGGCGAACATTGTTGCGCCGGTGAGGATTCGGGTGAAGGGCTCCATGAATTCGCGGTAGGCCGCCGCGCCCTCGAGGCGTCCCGCGGGTGCGTCGCAGACGATGTCGTCGGCGATGTAGCTCATTGCGCGATCGATGTCCTTTCCGGTCCAGGCTTCGAAATAGGCGAGGGCCACTCGGGCCGCGGGGCTGTCGTCGGCGATCATGTCGTTCTCTTCTCGGGTCGATGGAATCGTTCCCTGATACAGACACCGGCCGGACCGGGAACGGACCGGTTGTCGGTGCCCGATGTGAGGATGGGGCTGTGAGGGATGGTGCTGTGAGGAAAGGACGATGACGGACTCGTCGATCGCGCGCGGTGTGGATGAGCGGACCTTTCGTGAGCTCACCGAGCCCTACCGCGCCGAGTTGCGTACGCACTGCTACCGGATGCTGGGGTCGATGTACGACGCCGAGGACGCGTTGCAGGAGACGCTGCTCGCGGCCTGGCGCGGGATGGGCGAATTCCAGCAGCGGTCGTCGGTGCGCACCTGGCTCTATCGGATCGCGACCAACCGGTGCCTGAATTTCCGCCGGGCCGCCCTGCGCCGGCCGGTCGCGCCGCTGCCCTTCGACGCTCCGGAGCCGACGCGTCACGGCGAGGTGAGCTGGTTGCAGCCGTGTCCGGATGCGTTGCTGGACCCGCAGCAGATGCTGACCGCGCGGGCCTCGGTCGAGTTGGCGTTCATCGCACTGCTGCAACAACTTCCGCCGCGCCAGGCCGCCGTCCTCGTCCTGCGGGACGTGCTCGAATTCAGTGCGGCGGAGGTGGCCGACCTGCTCGGGCTCACTCCTATCGCCGTGAAGGCCGCGCTGCAGCGCGCTCGGGAACGGCTGTCCCGCAACACGGGCGGGCAGCCGGGGCCGGCGCCGGAGTCGCCCGCGGAACGCAAGCTCGGCGAGCGCTTCGCGCGGGCCTTCGAGGCCGCCGACGTGGGCGCCGTGGTCGCGCTGCTTACCGACGAAGCCTGGCTGACCATGCCGCCGTGGCCCCACGAGTACCGCGGCCGCGCGGCGATCGGCGAATTCCTCCGCGGTATTCCGGCATTTCGGGACGGGGCACAGATCCGGCTGCAATCGGTGCACGCCAATGGGCAGCCGGCATTCGGCTGCTATTCCCGGCGGGTGGACGGGACGTTTCGGGCGACCGGACTTCTGGTGACGACGTGCGGTCCGGATGGCATTTCGGCGCTCACGCATTTCCCGCCCGCCGAGAACTTCCCGCGCTTCGGCCTTCCGCTCGCGCTGCGGCCGCGCGGCACGACTATTTCCTGATGGAATCGTTGCGGAAATAAAACCTAGAAAATTCCTTCAAACTCTTCCGTTGTGTAGGTGTTATCGACTATCCTCCGTTTTGGCAAACCATCCGCGACATGAAGAGCGCAGTCATTGCATCGGCGCTCCGACCATAGAGACAACTTCCGGCTAACGCGCGGTCAGTCGGAGGTGTAAGCGAAGGGCCCGATCCATGACGAGGGAATCGGGCCCTTCGGTATTGTCTGGCGCAATGTCACAGGAAACGAACGCGGGTAGGATGTACGCCGGGCAGCCCGTAGAAGACCGGCAGCGGCAGCGACGTGCGCGTTTTCTGGAATCCGGACTGACTGTGTTCGCCAGAGACGGGTATGCCAATAGCTCGGTCGGAGCCATTTGCAAAGACGCCGGACTTTCCTCGCGTCAGTTCTACGAGGAGTTCACCGGGCGCGAATCGCTGCTGCTGGAACTCTACGAACAGATCGACCGGGAATCCCGGGACGCGGTAGTCGCCGCGCTGGACGCGCATGCCGATGCCAGTGCCATCGAGATCATCGACGCCGGGGTGCGCGCCTATATCGAGTCCATCGGGCGCGATCCGCGCAAGGCCCGCGTCGCTCTGGTCGAGGTGGTGGGCGCCGGGCCGAAGGTGGAGAAGTTCCGGTTGGAGCTGCGGCGCGCATGGGGTGCGCTGCTGGCCGGAGCGGCCGAGGATGCGGCGCTGCAGGGCGAGATTCCCAGCGGCGACTACGAAACGCGCATGCTCGCCATCATCGGTGCGGTGAATTACGTGGTCGACGAGTGGAGCGGTTCGGAGCCACGCCGGCCTCTCGACGAGGTGATCAGGGTGTTGCGCCGGGTCATCATGGGTGCGGTCAGCGCCTGATCGACGAAGCATCGTGCTGCCGAACGGGATTCGCTCTAGCATCGATACGTGCATGTTTCGCCGGGGGGCGGGCAGTCCCCGACATTCGTCGTCTGTGGCGACAACCCGCTCGTCCATCAGCTGGCACTGCAGCTGACCACCCGGTTCCCCGACGCCACCGTGACCGCGGTGCTGCCGAATCGCAACGGTAGCTACGTACCGCAGCTGGAGAAGCTGGACCGGGTCCGGATTCTGTGCGCCGAGCGCCTGGACGAAGCCGTTCTGCGCGCGGCCGGGGTGGAGCGGGCGCTGGCCCTGGCCCTGGTGGATCAGGCGGATGTGGAGAACTTCCACGCCGCGCTGCGCGCGCACGAACTCAACCCTCGGATTCGGCTGGTCATTCGAATGTTCAACACCGGCTTGGGTTTTCGCATCCGCCGGTTGTTCTCCGACTGTGTGGTGCTCTCGATCTCGGAGATGGCCGCGCCGTCGTTCATCGCCGCGGCCCTCGGCGAGAAGGCGCAGGGTTATCTGCGGCTGGGGGAACGCACGCTGTATGTCGCGGCGGTCGGTGATGCGCCGCCGGACCGGGTGGTGTCCGGACTGGCCGGCGGGCCCGGCGCAATCGCGTTGCGCTCTCCGCACGCACCGGCGGACCGGGTGCTGGCGCTGGCCGGGCGGGTGCCGTACTCCCCCGGGGCGCGGCGGCGTTGGCTGAATCAGCTGCGCTATCTGGTCCGCCACGATCTGATCCGGCTGCTGCTGGTGATGCTGATCATCATCGCGGCCGTGTGCGTCATGATGGTGTTGATCGGAAACAGCTGGGGCACAGCGGTATACGAAACACTGCTGGATTCGGCGGGTGCGGCGCAGCCGGAGCCGGGGCGCGAACCGCTGTTCAAGATCCTGCAACTGGGGGTGGTCTTCACCGGGCTGGCGATGACGCCGGTGATCACCGCGCTGGTGGTGGGCGGAGTCCTGCGGGCGCAGCTCTCGGAATATTCGATCGACCCCTCGCGAATGGAAAACCACGTGGTGGTCGCGGGATTGGGCAATGTCGGGATGCGCGTGGTGGAACAGTTGCGCGACCTCGGCGTACCGGTGGTCGGGCTGGACTACGACGAGAACGCGCGCGGCATCGCGCTGGCTCGCAGCCTCGGGGTGCCGGTGGTGATCGGTCAGGCCACCTGGGAGGACACGCTGCGTGCGGTGGGTGTGCCGAAGGCGCGTGCGCTGGTCCTGCTGACCTCCAGTGACGCGGTGAATCTGGAGGCCGCGATGCTCGGCCAGTCCTACCGTGACGATCTGCGGGTGGTGCTGCGCGTCTCCGACGACGACCTGGCCGACCGGGTACAGCGCAGCCTCGGGAAGGCGGTGGTACGCAGCGTCTTCCAGTTGGCGGCCGACGGATTCGCCGCGGCGGTGGTGGAGCGGCGGGTGATTGCGACCCTGACGATCAACCAGGCCACACTGCTGGTCGCGGAGGTTCCGGTGGAGCCGGGATCGGCGCTGATCGGGCTGCGGATCGCCGACCTCGGATCGGCGGAGCACACCCGGGTCATCGCGGTGCAGCCGGCGGTGGGCGACACGCTCGAATGGCAGCCCGCGGCGCAGACGGTGCTCGCCGCGGGCAACCAGCTGGTGGTGGTGGCGACCCGGCTGGGGCTCGAGGAACTGCTGGAGCGTAGTTGCGCACCCGCGGTGAACGACACGGCACGCGAGGCCATCGTGGCGGCGGAAGCGCTGGTCGCGGCCGCGGCGGAGGAATTGGTGGCCGACGCGGCAGAAGAGTTGGTGGCCGACGCGGCGAGAGAATCGGTCGCCGACGTGACAGAGGAATCGGTGGCCGACGCGGCAAGGGAATCGGCGGGCGGCGCGGCGGACGAATCGGTCGACGCGGCGAGAGGATCGGTCGCCGACGGGGGAATGGTTGCGGAGGTGGCGGGCCGGTCTGTCGCCGACGCGAAGGCCGAGGGGCTCGCCGGTACGCAGGGCGATGTCGCGGAGGACGTGGTGGATCGGGAGACCGGTCAGCGATCCGCGGACGGGTCGGCCGAGCCGGATGCGGTGGGTTCCTGAAGCGGTGAGCTCGTGAGGCGGTGGGCTCCTGCGGCTCGTGCACCGGGCGGCCTTGTGAGCTGGTGAAGAAGCGGGCCGGGCGTCGGCGGCCGGGGTGTGGCTCGCGGTAGCGTGCGCGTATGGAGACGATTCCGATCCAGATGCCGGACGGGTCGACGGTGCCGGTGCGGTTCGTCGCCGCGAGCGGTCCGCACCGGCACGCCATCACCGCGGACGCCCCGCGCCCGGTCATCGTGATCATTCCGGGCCTGGGTGTGCCGGGCGAGTACTACGGGGATTTCGCGCGGGAGCTGGCGCGGCGCGGATTCGACGCGGCGATCGGGGAGTTGCGGGGTAACGGTGACAGCCGGCCGAAGCCGAGTTCGTCCAGTACCTACGGCTACCACGAGCTGGTGTCGGTCGATTTTCCGGCGATCTTCGAGGCCGTGCGCACCCGTTTCCCGGACAGTACGCCGATGCTGCTCGGGCACAGCATGGGTGGCCAGCTCGGGGTCATGTACGCCGCGCGGATCCGGGGTCGGCTGGGCGGGCTGATTCTCGTCGCCTCCGGCACGCCCTACTACCGGGGATACGGCGGAATCGCCCGCTCCGCAATGCTGGTCGGACCGGCCGCCATCTCGCTGACCGCGAACCTCGCCGGTTTCTGGCCGGGCGATCGAATCACCGCCGGCGGATTCGGTCGGCAGTCCAAGGTACTGATCTCCGATTGGGCGCGGCTGGCCCGCACCGGCCGGTTCGTGCCGGTCGGCGCCGATATCGACTACGACGAGCGCATCGCGCGGCTCACGCTGCCGGTCCTCTCGATCACCGTCGACGGCGACGATCTCACCCCGCGCAGTTCGGCCGCACACCTGCTGGAGAAGCTGCCCAAGGCCCGTGTGAGCACCTGGCACGAGCCGAAACCGTTGGGACACAACGGCTGGATCACCGATCCGGAAACGACCGTCGACCGCATCGAGAAGTGGGTGCGCGACCTGTAGCCGAACACCGCCGATTCCGGGGCCGCGGGTGCTTCAATAGACGAATGCGCAGGTGGGTCGCCCGCCGTAACCGGTGCTCCGGCCGTCGTCTCGCGTCGGCTCGACCACGAGCGCGGCGGGAATGACGACGCGGCCGGGCGCCGCCTCCGGATCCACACTCGTCTTGGCGGTGCTGGGTTCCGGTCAATTCCTGATGACCCTCGACAGTTCCGTCATGAACGTCTCGATGGCGACGGTCGCCCACGACGTCGGCACGACGATCACCGGAATCCAAACCGCCATCACGCTGTACACGCTGGTGATGGCATCGCTGATGGTCACCGGTGGCAAGGTCGGGACGATTCTCGGGCGGCGGCGGGCATTCGGCGTCGGATTGGTCGTCTACGGCGCGGGCTCGCTGGTCACCGGGCTGGCGCCGAATCTGGGTGTGCTGCTGCTGGGCTGGTCGCTGCTGGAAGGCATCGGGGCGGCGTTGATCATGCCGGCGATCGTGTCGCTGGTGGCGGCGAACTTCGCCCGCGAACGCCGCGCCGCCGCATACGGACTCGTGGCCGCGGCCGGTGCGATGGCCGTGGCCGTAGGCCCGCTCGTGGGCGGGGCGGTGACGACCTTCGCGTCCTGGCGGTACGTGTTCTTCGGCGAGGTCGTGGTCGTGGTCGCGATTCTGCTGGTGCTGCGCCGCGTGGCAGACGTACCGGCGCAGCGGGTGCACTTGGACCTTCTGGGTTCGGTGTTGTCGGTCGTCGGGCTGGGGGCCGTGGTGTTCGGGGTACTGCGGTCCAGCGAATGGGGATGGATTCGCCCACGCCCCGGCGGTACCGAGATCGCGGGTTTGTCGCCGGTGATCTGGTTGATCCTGGCGGGCCTGCTGGTGCTGTACGCCTTCCTGCGGTGGCAGAACCGGCTGGTGAGTTCCGGCCGGGAGCCGCTGGTCGACCCCCGGTTGTTCGGCAATCGCCGGCTCGGGGGCGGGTTGGCGATGTTCTTCGCGCAGTTCGCGGTTCAGGCCGGAGTGTTCTTCTCGGTACCGCTGTTCCTGTCGGTGGTGCTGGAATTGAGTGCGCTCGAGACCGGTGTGCGCATCCTTCCGCTGTCGATCGCGCTCGTCGCCGCCGCCGCGGGAATTCCCAAACTAGCGCCGCGGGCGAATCCACGGCGGGTGGTGCGCCTCGGCCTGGGGTCGATGATCATCGGAATTCTGTTGCTGGCCGGCGGCATGGATCCCGGAGCGAATGCCGCGGTGGTGGCGGTGCCGATGTTGTTCATGGGCCTGGGCCTGGGGGCCCTCTCCTCGCAACTGGGCGCGATCACGGTGTCGGCGGTGCCGGATTCGCAGAGTGCGGAGGTCGGCGGGCTGCAGAACACCGCGACGAATCTCGGCGCCTCGCTCGGCACCGCGCTGATCGGCTCCATTCTCATCGCCACGCTGACCTCCTCGGTGATCAGCGGGATCGAGAACAACCCCGCGGTCCCGCCCTCGGTCGCGCAGCGGGCCGGAACCGAACTGGCCGATGGCGTGCCGTTCCTGTCGAATACCCAACTGCAACAGTCGCTCACCGCCGCCGGAGTCGATCAGTCGACCGCCGACGCGGTCGTCGCGGTCAATTCCGATGCCCGGCTGCTGGCGTTGCAGGTGGCCTTCGCGGTGACGGCGATGCTGGCCGTGATCGCGTTGTTCTTCACCGGCCGGCTACCGCGGCGTGCCGTCGGCTCCGATCCGGACGCCGACACCGCGGCCGGCGAGCGGACCGGAGCCGGGTAGCGCTACCTGGCTGCCAGATTGCCCCGCTCGACACTGCCCTGGTCGACATTGCCCTGGTCGACATTGCCTTGGGGGCTGCCGGGTCCGGCATTGCCTGTGCCGGAGCCGTTGTGACCGAGCGCGCGGGCCTTCAGCTGGGCGAACTCGGTGGCGTCGATCGTCCCGGAGTCCAGCAGGGCCTTGGCGTCGGCGATCTGCTCGGCGGGCGACTTGCCCGCCACCTGGCGGATGTAGTCGTCGGCGGCCTGCTTGGCTTCCGCATGAGCGTGCTGGGCGCGCTCGGCCATGCCCTTTCCGCGCGCGACCAGATAGACCAGAGCCGTGATGTAGGGGAATATCACCAGGCAGATCACCCATGCGGCCTTGGCGATGCCGGAGACCGTGTGATCGCGGAACAGATCGGTCAGGATCTGGAACAGGATGATCAGGTAGGCCACGAAGGCGAACACCAGAATCGTGTACCAGACGTAGTCCCAGAACGTATCCATGATGTGTGTGCTCCTCTCGAGAACCCGCTACCGAACCGCGGTGGTCGGCGAGATGGCCGAATCGGTGAGTCGCTGACGGGCAAGCCGTTCGACGAGTTCCGGTAGGGCCGGGACCGGTGATCCGCGCAGGTCTCGGAGGGCGCTCGCGACAGCGATCTCGATGGCCCGGTGTGGCGCCCGACCGCTGTCGGTGTGCGCGTTGCGAATCCTGTCGTTTTCGGTCCCCGAACCGAGAATGGCAGTGCGATAGATCACGCTCCAGAGCCCAAAGGCCCTGGTCGCCGCAGGCCTTTGGTCATCTGTTTCGAGAGTGGGACGCGTCGGTCAGGCGGTGGTCCGCCGCTCGATCAGCATCTGGGTGAAGAACTCGTAGATCAGCGCGGATTGGAAGGCCATCTGCTTGTTGTCGGCCGCGCCGCCGTGCCCGCCCTCGATGTTCTCGTGGTACCAGACGGTCCGGCCCTGAGATTCCAGCAGTGCCGCCATCTTCCGGGCGTGGCCGGGATGGACCCGGTCGTCGCGGGTGGAGGTGGTGAGCAGGATCGGCGGGTACGGGCGTGCCGGATCGGCCGCCATCGCGCGCTGATAGGGCGAATACTCGCTGATGTACTGCCACTCCTCGGGCTTGTCCGGGTCGCCGTATTCGGCGATCCAGGACGCGCCGGCCAGCAGCAGGTGGTAGCGCTTCATATCCAGCAGCGGCACCTGGCAGACGATGGCGCCGAACAGTTCCGGATAGCGGGTCAGCATCACGCCCATCAGCAGGCCGCCGTTGCTGCCGCCGACCGCACCGAGTTGTTCCGCGGTCGTGATATCCCGCGCGACGAGGTCTTTCGCGACCGAGGAGAAATCCTCGTAGACCTTGTAGCGGTTGGCCTTCTGCACCTGGGTGTGCCATTCGGGTCCGTACTCGCCGCCGCCGCGGATGTTGGCCATCACCCAGGTGCCGCCGCGTTCGAGCCAGCCCATTCCCGAGGCGCCGCTGTAGCCGGGGGTGCGGGAGACCTCGAAGCCGCCGTAGCCCGAGACGACGGTCGGGCCGGGCCGGTCCCTGTGGTCGCGGTGGCGAATCACGAAGTACGGCACCATGGTTCCGTCGTCGGAGCGCGCGAAGAACTGCTCGGTGTCGATGCCCTCGGCGTCGAAATACGCCGGTTCCCGCTTGAGGGCTACCGCCGGGCTGCCCACCGAACCCGCCAGCAGCGTCGCCGGAGTGGTGAAACCGCTTGTGGTGAGCATGAATTCGTCACCGCTCTCCAGCGGATCCAGATTCATGACGTTGGTGGTCGCCATCGGCGGGGTGTCGGCGAGCGGTTCGCGGGTCCAGCCCGCGCCCGGGACCGTCGCCGTGCCGGGAGTCAGGACGTACAGCTTGGTCTGCACGTCCTCCAGCGTGATCAGCAGTAGGTGGTTCTCGGTCCAGCCGTAGCCGTGCAGTGAGGTGTGCGCGTCGGGTTCGAAGACCACCTCGAACTCGCGTGCGCCGCCGAAGAAGTCGTCGATGTCGATGGCCAGCAGGGCGCCGGCGGGATAGCTGCGCCCGCCCACCTCCCACGGCGATTTCAACTGCACCAGCAGCCAATCCTTGTACCAGGACTCGGAGGCGTCGGTGGGTACGTCGATATGTCGCAGCGTGCCGTCGGGATCCAGCAGATAGACCGATTCGTTGAAGAAGTCGGTGGCGCGGGCGACGTAGTGGCGCTCGTATCCGGGCGTGCGATCGTAGCCGGCCGAGACCATCACATCACCCGGCTCGCCCTCGAAGACGGTTTCCGCCTCCGACAGCGGGGTGCCGCGGCGCCAGCGCTTGGCCAGCCGCGGATATCCCGAGTCGGTGAGCGTGCCGGGGCCGAAATCCGTTCCCACGTACACGGTGTCGGCATCGATCCAGCGCACCTGTGATTTGGCCTCGGGCAGGTGGAAGCCGCCCGCTGCCGCCGGGCGGAATTGCCGTGTGGTCAGATCGAATTCGCGCACCACCTTGGCGTCGGCCCCACCGCGGGACAGGCTGATCAAGGCCAGTTTCTGGTCCGGGCGCAGCACCGCCGCACCGCCCCAGACCCAGTTCTCGTCCTCGGCCGTGGCCAGGGCGTCCAGGTCGATGAGCACATCCCAGGCCGGATCGTCACCGCGATATTCGTCGAAGGTGGTGCGCCGCCACAGCCCGCGGGGGTGTTCGGCGTCGCGCCAGAAGTTGTAGAGCCAGGGTCCGCGTCGCGTCGGGTACGGGATGCGGGTGTCGGTGTCGAGCATGGCGAGGATGCGATGGTCGAGGGCGTCGAACCGGTCGGAGGTGGCGAAGCGTTCGATCACCACCTCGTTGTGTGCCCGCGCCCAGGACAGGGCACGTTCGCCGGTGACATCCTCCAGCCACAGGTACGGGTCGGTCGTTTGCTCGGCGCCGCTCATGGGTCACATTGTGGCCTACCGGTCGGTCCGCCGACGGGCGAGAGGTGCGGCGGGTGGGTCGCGCCGCCGTGTCCGGTCGCCGCGTGCGGTCACGACTCCGTACAGTTGCGGGACGCCTCGGCGACGCCGGAAGGAGGACCGCGGTGGCACATCCGCTCTGGGAGCAGCACTGCTGCCTGCCGATCCTCCCGTCCGCCGATGTCACCGAACTGACGCGCTATCCGGCCGGCTCATACCTGTCGGTGAATGTGGGGTACTCACTGCATTCGATCGAGGATGCGCTGGCCATGATTGACCTGCTGCGCCGGAAGGCGCTGGCGGACGGGCGTTTCCGGCTCGTCGAGTCCGTCGGCGACACCGAGGTGACATCCGGTCCCCGGGGCCGCATCGCGCTCGCCTTCGATCTGGAGGATTCGCGGCCGCTCGACGGCGATCCGGACAACATCGCGCTGTTCCATTCGCTCGGCGTGCGTTCGCTGCTGCCGACCTACAACCACGCCAACGCCGCCGGCGGCGGCTGCCTGGACCCCGACGATCGCGGCCTGACTCCCTACGGCCGCACGATCATCCGCACGCTCGGTGAGGTCGGGATGTTCGCCGACGGGTCGCATTGTTCGCGGCGGACCGGACTGGAGATCGCCGAGGTCGCGGGTGGGCCGATGATCTACAGCCACTCCAATTTCGCGGCGCTGTGGCCGCATCCGCGCAATATCGGCGACGACCAGGCGCGTGCCTGCGCTGCGACCGGTGGGGTGATCGGGATCAACGGCGTCGGAATCTTTCTGGGCCGCAACCGCGTCGAGGGGCGGGCCGCGCGCATCGAGGCGATGGCCGACCACATCGCCTACGGTGCCGATCTGGTCGGTGTCGAGCACATCGGGATCGGTTCGGACTTCTCCTTCGACGGAGACCAGTTCAACGCGGAGATCGCGGCCGCGCCGGAGAACTTCTCCGAGGACTACACGCGGTGGGGGCCGCTGCAGTGGGTGCCGCCCGAGGATCTGCTCGGACTGTCGTGTCTGGGGATGGATGTGGACAACCCGGACGCCCGGCCCGGCGTCGCCGGACTGGACGAAGTCCTGGCCCGCAGGGGTTTCATCGACTCCGAACGCGCGGCGATCTTCCACGGCAATTTCGCCCGTGCCGCACGAGAGGTCTGGAAGTAGACGCACGCTGTGGCCGCCCTCTCACCCCTGCGGGGGATGGATGAGTGAGCTTTCGGCAACAGCGCTAGGCTCGTTCCCGTGACTTCCCACTACGATGTCGTCGTTCTCGGCGCTGGTCCCGGCGGTTACGTCGCCGCGATCCGCGCCGCTCAACTCGGCCTGCGAACAGCGATCGTCGAGCAGAAATACTGGGGTGGCGTGTGCCTGAACGTCGGGTGCATTCCGTCCAAGGCACTGCTGCGCAACGCGGAGCTGGCCCATATCTTCACCAAGGAAGCGAAGACGTTCGGTATCTCCGGACAGGCGAGCTTCGACTTCGGTGCCGCCTTCGACCGAAGTCGTAAGGTCGCGGACGGCCGGGTCAAGGGCGTCCACTTCCTGATGAAGAAGAACAAGATCGACGAGTTCGACGGGAAGGGCACCTTCACCGACGCGAACACCCTCTCGGTCGAGCTGAGCAGCGGCGGCACCGAAACCGTCACCTTCGACAACGTCATCATCGCCACCGGCACCGAGACCAAGCTGCTGCCGGGCACCTCGCTGTCGCAGAACGTGGTGACCTACGAGGAGCAGATCCTGACCCGGGATCTGCCGGGGTCGATCCTGATCGTCGGCGCGGGCGCGATCGGTATGGAGTTCGGGTACGTCCTCAAGAACTACGGCGTGGACGTGCGGATCGTGGAGTTCCTCGACCGCGCGCTGCCGAACGAGGACGCCGATGTCTCCAAGGAGATCACCAAGGCGTACAAGAAGCTCGGCATCACCATCACCACCGGTGCCTCGGTGCAATCCATCGAGGACAACGGTTCCAAGGTCACCGTTTCGGTCAAGGACAACAAGTCCGGTTCGGTCGAGACCGTCACCGTCGACAAGGTGCTGCAGGCCGTCGGTTTCGCGCCGCGGGTGAAAGGCTTCGGCCTGGAGAACACCGGTGTGCAGCTGACCGAGCGCGGTGCCATCGCGATCGACGACTATATGCGCACCAACGTGCCGCACATCTACGCCATCGGCGATGTCACGGCGAAGCTGCAGCTGGCGCACGTGGCCGAGGCGATGGGTGTGGTCGCGGCCGAGACCATCGGGGGCGCCGAGACGCTGCCGCTGGGCGACTACCGGATGATGCCGCGCGCGACGTTCTGCCAGCCGCAGGTCGCCAGCTTCGGCCTCACCGAACAGCAGGCGCGCGACGAGGGGTACGACGTGAAGGTCGCGACCTTCCCGTTCACCGCCAACGGCAAGGCGCACGGCCTGGGCGATCCGACCGGTTTCGTGAAGCTGGTCGCCGACGCGAAGTACGGCGAGCTGCTCGGTGGCCACCTGATCGGCCCGGATGTGTCGGAGCTGCTGCCCGAGCTGACGCTGGCCCAGAAGTGGGACCTCACCGTCAACGAACTCGCGCGCAACGTGCACACCCACCCGACGCTGAGCGAGGCGCTGCAGGAGGCGTTCCACGGTCTCGCGGGTCACATGATCAACTTCTGATCTCCGCGCCGACGGCCCGGTATCGGCGAATACGCCTGGTACCGGGCCGTTTTCGTGTCCGGGCGATCAGTCGCGGTGGTAGATGTCCTGCGCCGTCGAGATGACGTCGATGTTGTCCTCGAGAATCGCGATCAGGCCGTACAGCTGATCGGCGACCTGTTCGCCCAGTTCGGTGAGGGTGTATTCGACGCGCGGGGGGATGGTCTGCTGGACCTCGCGGTGAATCATGCCGTCGCGTTCGAGGGCCTGCAGGGTTTGCGACAGCATGCGTTCGCTGATGCCGTCGACCCGGCGCCGCAGCGCGCTGAAACGGTAGGGACCTTCACGCAGCGCGACGAGGGCCAGTGCGCCCCAGCGGCTCGCGACATTCTGCAGCACCGGCCGGGAGCGGCAGTTGCGCGCGAAGACGTCGGCTTCCAGGGTCGGATCGGCGTCGTCCGCCGATCGCAGTTGCCGGCTCGTCATGCTCTTGATGCTACCCATCGCTGTGGTAGTGAACTTTTCATCTGTAGTGCGGGAATATTAGGTACTAACTAATAGTTAGTGCAAATGCTTCGTACACCAGAGCTGGAGGTTGGGTTATGACCGTCGCCGTCACCGGGGCAAGTGGGCAGCTGGGCCGTCTCGTCGTCGAGGCGCTGTCGAACAGGAATGCGGGGCCCGTCGTCGCGGTCGTCCGGGACCCGGTCAAGGTCGCCGACCTGGCCGAGCGCGGTGTGCAGGTGCGGCAGGCCGCCTATGACGATCCGGAAGCGCTGGACCGCGCCCTCGCGGGTGTTGATCGGCTACTGCTGGTGTCCGGCAACGAATTCGGTGCGCGGGTCGACCAGCACACCACTGTCGTGCGCGCCGCCGAGCGGGCCGGGGTGCAGCTGCTGGCCTACACCAGCATTCCCCGCGCCGAGCGGAATCCGATGATTCTCGCGCAGGAGCATCGCGGCACCGAAGAGGTGATCGCGGAATCCGCTGTGCCGCATACCTTCCTGCGTAACAGCTGGTACTGGGAGAACTATCTGAACGGTCTCGACGCGACTCTGGAATCGGGCGTGCTGTACGGCTCGGCCGGGGACGGACTGGTATCCGCCGCCGCGCGAGCCGACTACGCCGAGGCTGCCGCGGTGGTTCTGACCACCGACGGTCATGCGGGACAGGTCTACGAACTCGGTGGCGACGAGCATCTGTCGCTCGCCGATGTGGCGCGGGTGATCTCGGCGGCGTCCGGCAAGCCGGTGCGGTATCAGGATCTGCCGCAGGACGAGTATGTGGCGGGATTGGAAAAGGCCGGCGTGCCCGGTGATTTCGCGCGGGTGCTGGCCGATTCCGATGCCGGACTGGCTGCGGGATGGCTGGATGTGACCAGCGGTGATCTGCGGAAACTGATCGGCCGGCCGTCGACGTCCGCGGCCGAGGTGCTGGGTGACGCGCTCGGCCGCTGAACGGGTCAGGATCCGGTCGCGCCCGCGGCGTAGGTGCTCGGATCGCCGACCCACTGGACCAGTTGAATGATGATGCCGTTGGGGTCGACCGCCTGGAAATAGCGCTCGCCCCACGGCTCGGTTTCGATCGGTGTCACGATCTCGACCCCTTCGGCTCGCACGCGCTCGTATTCGGCGTCGATCTCGTCGACCGTGAAGACGATCAGCAACCCCTGGCCGGCCGCACCCGCGACGCGGGCCGGTTTGAACGTGTCCAGCCCGGTGCGCAGGAAGATCACATGGAATCCGGCGTCGGGGCGGGTCAGCGAGACGAATCCGTCGGCCGACATGTCGACGGTGAATCCGAAATGGGTGCCGAGGAATTTCGCCGACGCGTCCGGGTCGGCAACGTTGAGCGAGACGGCGGATGCGGTGATGTTCACGGTCCTCCTCGGGGCGGGCGCGCGGCACGGTGCCGCGCGATCCGATAATTCTCTACTAAGTATACTGTACATGGTAGAGAGTTATTCCCGCCGCGCGCGCGACTCGATACGATGCGCACGACGCCGAACCGCGGCGGCATGGCAGGCGAGACCGGGAGATCGGGTGCGAGAGAATTCGGCCGAGCAGCGGCCCCGCCGGGCGCGCGTCGCCGGTGAGCGATCCAGCGCCGGCGATCCCGCTCGCACGCTGGAGTTGCTCTGGCGGCAGCCGGGCCGCGCGTCCGGGCGCGGCCCCAGACAGCGCAGCAGCGTCGACGAGGTCGTGGCGGCGGCGGTGGATATCGCCGATGCCGAGGGGCTGGAGGCGCTGACGATGCGGGCGGTCGCCGCGAAACTCGGGCTGACTCCGATGGCCACCTATACCTACGTGCCCGGTAAGGCCGAGCTGCTCGACCTCATGCTCGATGCGGTCTACGGCCGGATGCCGCGCACGGACCTGACCGGAAAGTCGTGGCGCGAACGCGTATGCGCCGTCGCGCAGGACAATCGCTCGATGCTCGCCCGCCACCGCTGGGTGGCCGCGGTGCCGACCACCCGGCCACCGCTGGGTCCGGGCCTCGCCGCGAAATACGACCACGAACTGAGCGCCTTCGACGGGCTCGGACTGAGCGATGTCGAGATGGACGCAGCGTTGACCTACCTGCTCGGCTTCGTCACCGCGGTGGCGCGCATCGCGATCGATACCGATCGTGCGGCCGCCGACAGCGGGCTGTCGGATCGCGAATGGTGGGAACGCACGGCCCCGGTCCTGGAGAAGGTCTTCGATCCGCGGCGTTATCCGCTGGCCGCGCGGGTCGGCTCGGCCGCCGGACAGGCTCACGACAGCGCCTACAGCGCCGAGCACGCCTGGAATTTCGGTCTGGCGCGCGTCCTGGACGGCCTGGCCGTCCTCGTCGAACGGTCCGAGGCGTCCGACTGACCCGCCGAGTCCGTCCGGCTCAGTGGTCGGTCTGGATCCGAAGGGTGGTGATGGTGCTGGCCAGACCTTCGTATTGGTTTGCCAGCAGGACGATTTCGATGAGGCGCTTCTCGTCGTAGTGCTGCGCCAGGGCCGACCAGGCGGCATCGTCGACGTCGCGAGTAGTGACCAGTTGGTCCACAGCGGTGAGCAGCGCGCGTTCCTTGTCCGACCAGCCCTCGGCTTCGGGCCCGGTGCGCAGGCGCGCCAGGATGTCCTTGGTGACACCGGCGCGTTTGCCCAGGCGGATGTGGTGGTCGGTCTCGTATTCGCAGTTCCGCAGATGTGCGACGCGCAGGATGACCAGTTCGGTCTCGTAACGCGACAGTTTGCCGCCGGGCATCAACCGGCCGGAGAAGTGCAGCCAGCCGCGGAACAGGCCACCGGTGCGGCCGAGCGTGCTGAACAGGTGGGCGTCGTCGGTACCCGCCGCGCGGGAAAGCACCTGCCAGACAACCCAATTCACCGGGCCCAGTTCGCGCAGGCGACCGGGTGCGATCCGCGGCTCCGTCGACACCATGCCCCACGCTAACAAAAATGACGCGCACCGGTGGCTGCCTCGCTGGACCGTCGCGCGTACCTGCGAGCTCCGCGGGGCCCGGGCCGACAGATTCCGGCTGTCGGCCCGGGGCATATCACCGCTGAGCGGCGAGCAGGATCAGGTCGGCCACGGCGCTGGGGTCGGATACGGAAACCGCGTGCGACGCCTGGACTTCGACGGTGTGCGCGCCCGCCCGTTCGGACATGAACCGCTGCGACTCCACGGGGATGTTCTTGTCTTCGGTGGTGACCAGGGAATAGGCCGGGACGGCGCGCCATGCGGCTACCGAAGCCGGCTGCTCGAGCGCGGCGAGCGCGACCGGGCGCTGGGTGATCGCCATCGTCGCGGCGACGTCGGCTGGCACGTCGGCGGCGAACTGGGCGGGGAATTCGTCCTGGCGGATGTGCAGTTCGGTGCCCGCCGCCCCGGGAAGCGGATGGGCGACGGTGGTGAGTGCGAGCGTGGAACCGGGGAACTTGCCGGTCAGCTCCAGGGCGTTCTCGCCCTCCGCGGGAATGAAGGCCGCGATGTAGACCAGGGCCGTGACCGCGGGCTTGTCGTGCGCGGCGACGGTGATGACGCTGCCGCCGTACGAATGACCCGCCAGAACGATCGGGCCCTCGACGGTGTCGAGGACCGAAGCCACGTAGGCGGCATCGGTGTCGAGGCCGCGCAAGGGGTTGGCGGCGGCCAGCACGGGGTAGCCCTCGGCGCGCAGGCGTGTGATGACGCCGTTCCAACTCGAGGATTCGGCGAAAGCGCCGTGGACGAGGACGATGGTCGGCTTCGTGGTCATGGACATGCTCCTCTGGAGGATCGGATCGCGGCTCCTCGAGTCTCGATCACTCGCCGTGGCCTCGCCCCTCGCTGTGGGCCAGGTATCCACTGAATCGGGACATCGCCCGACCCGCGCGAAATATGCCGGAGTTCGGTGGCCGTCCGCTCAGCGCAGGACGTACGGGGAGATCGAGCTGCGGTGCTCGCTGATATCCAGGGACTTGCCCAGCGGCGGGAACGCGCGCTGCGGACAGTTGGCGCGTTCGCAGACACGGCAGCCGGCGCCGATCGGGGTGGCCTGGGGATCGGTGAGGTCCAGGCCGTCGGCGTAGACCACGCGTCCGGCGTGGCGCAATTCGCAGCCCAGGCCGATGGCGAAGGTCTTGCTGGGCTGCCCGTAGCGGGTGGCGCGCCGCTCGACCGTGCGCGCGATCCACAGATATTTGCGGCCGTCGGGCATCTGGGCGATCTGGGTCATGATCCGGCCGGGATAGGCGAAGGTCTCGTACACATTCCACAGCGGGCAGGTCCCGCCCGCGGAGGAGAAGTGGAATCCGGTGGCGGACTGGCGTTTCGACATGTTTCCCGCGCGATCCACGCGGACGAACGAGAAGGGCACCCCGCGCAGTTTGGGCCGCTGCAGGGTGGAGAGCCGGTGGCAGATCGTTTCGTAACTCTGCGCGAAGAACGCCGACAGCCGCTCGATGTCGTAGCGGAAATCCTCGGCCACCTCGTGGAAATGCGAGTACGGCAGCACCGTGGCCGCGGCGAAGTAGTTGGCGAGGCCGAGTTTCGCGAGCGTACGGGTGTCCTCGGAGGCGAAATTGCCCTCTTCGACCAATTTGTCGATCAGATCACCGCATTCCAGATATGCCAGTTCCGTGGCCAGTTTGAACACGCGCTGACCGCCCGACAGATGCGGGGCGATCTCGAGCTTGCGGGCCTCGGGGTCGTAGCGGTGCAGCACACCCTCGCCCAGGTCGATCCGCTCCACGATCTGCACGCCGTATCCGGTGGTGAGCCGGCGGGTGAGCTCGCGTCGCAGATCACCGCCGTGCAACCGCATGCGGGTCGCCAATTCCTCTGCGGCGGTATCCAATTCGTGGATGTAGTTCTGGCGCTGATAGAAGAAGTCGCGCACCTCCTCGTGCGGACGGGAGATGGCGCCCGAGCCGCTGCCGTCGGAGAAGCGGTCCTCGGTGGCCGCGGCCAGCTGCGCGGTCGTGTTGCGGTAGCGGCGGTGCATATTCACCAGCGCCCGGGCCAGGCTGGGATGGGCCGAGACCATATCGGCGATCTCCTGCGCATCGGCCTCGATGCCGAGTTCGGTGTCCATCACCACCTCTTGCAGCTCGGCGATCAGGCGAGTGTCGTCCTGGGAGGCGAAAAAACTGGTGTCTACGCCGAACACCTCACTGATCCGCAGCAGTACCGGTACCGTGAGCGGACGCACGTCGTGTTCGATCTGGTTGAGGTAGCTCGCCGAGATCTCCAGCTTCTTGGCGAGTGAGATCTGGCTCAGCCCCCGTTCGGTGCGCAGCTGTCGCAGTCGCGCCCCGACGTAAGTCTTGGCCATATGCCCAGACTATGGACCTTTCGCAAAGCTGCCAATGGAGAATTAGCAGTGGACTCGAGCTATATGTCACACCGAGCGGCTACCGTCGAGTCCGTGCTGCTTTCGGATGTGGTCGCGGCGTCGGAATCGGTGCGGGCATCGGCGTCGCGCAAGGTCAAGATCGCGGGTCTGGCCGAACTACTGGGCCGGGCCGAATCGGACGAATTGATGCCGGTCGTCGCGTGGATATCCGGTGAGCTACCGCAGGGCAGGCTGGGCGCGGGCTGGCGTACGGTCGCCGGCATCGAGGTGGAGCCCGCGCTCGAATCGACGCTCACCGTCGCCGCGGTCGATCAGGCGCTGACGGAATTGGCGGCCGTCGCCGGATCCGGATCGGTCGCGCGGCGGCGGGAACTACTCACCGCCCTGCTCGCTCGGGCGACCGGCGACGAACGCGCCTTCTTGATTCGCCTGCTGACCGGTGAGCTGCGCCAGGGCGCGCTGACCGCGATCGTCGCCGAGGCGGTGGCCCAGGCGGCCGACGTGCCGTCCGAGCTGGTGCGCCGGGCCTATATGCTCTCCGGCCGCCTGCCGGTGACCGCCGCCGCGGCCATCGCCGGCGGCGCGGAGGCGCTGTCGGAATTCCGGCTCGAGGTCGGCCGTCCGATTCAGCCGATGCTGGCCTCGCCCGGCGCCACACTCGACGATGTGCTCGGTGAATTCGAGGGTGACGTGAGCGTGGAGCACAAACTCGACGGTGCGCGGATTCAGGTGCATCGCAAGGGCTCTCAGGTCTGGGTGTTCACGCGCACGCTGCGCGACATCACCTCCGGCGTGCCGGAGCTGGTGCAGCTGGTCTCCGAATTACCTTGTGACAGTGTGGTTCTCGACGGCGAGACGCTGGCGCTCACGGACTCCGGCCGACCGCGTCCGTTTCAGGAGACGATGAGCCGGTTCGCCGCCGACCCGGCCTCGGAGGAGCCGCGACTGACGGTGAACTCGACCAGGGAACTGCTGTTGCATCCGTACTTCTTCGACTGCCTGCACCTGGACGGCCGGGATCTGCTCGATGCCCCGCTGCGTGAGCGGCGCGTGGCGTTGGCGAAAGTGGCGGGCGCGCAGATGATTCCGGCGCTGATCGATCCGGAGCCCGAGGCCGTCGCCGAATACTTCGACGGTGCGCTCGCCGCGGGGCACGAGGGCATCATGATCAAATCGCTGTCCGCACCGTATGCGGCCGGACGCCGCGGCCGGGCGTGGCAGAAGATCAAACCGGCGCACACCCTCGACCTGGTGGTGCTCGGCGCCGAATGGGGATACGGCCGCCGCACCGGCTACCTGTCGAATCTGCACCTGGGCGCGCGCGATCCGCACGGGGGCGATCCGATCATGGTCGGCAAGACCTTCAAGGGGCTCACCGACGCGCTGCTGCAGTGGCAGACCGCGGAATTTCCGCGCCACGAGCGCGCCCGCGACGGCCACACCGTCTATCTGTGGCCGGAGTTGGTCGTCGAGATCGCCCTCGACGGGGTGCAGACCAGCACGCGCTATCCCGGCGGCGTGGCACTGCGGTTCGCGCGGGTGGTGCGGTATCGGCCGGACAAGGAGCCCGCGCAGGCCGACACGATCGACGCCGTGCGCGCGTTGATGCCCGCCGGGCCGGAGGTGGGGGCGACCGCCTGACGGGAGGCGTCGGCTTGCCAGCCGTTTCACAGGAACATCCGGGGCTATCTCGAGGATGTCGGCGCAGGATCGGTGTGTCGGGTCGCCCGATGCGGATCGACTGCCCTGATCCGCTCATCAGCCATCGGCGGCGTCGGTCCCTCGCCCGCGCCGCCGTTCGGCCGGTGGTTCATTCCTCTTCGCGGTGACCGCTGAGATCCGGCAACCGGCACAGGCCGGCGGTCACCTCGCCGGCCAGATGGTCGTAGGCCACCGCCAATTCCGACAGCCGCCGCCAGGCGTCGTGCATGACGTATTCCGGTTCGTGCGTCAGCGTCAGATAGGCCAATGCGGAGAACTGGGCTAGCCGGTCGATCACCGTGCCGACCGTTTCGGTGTGCATGCGTGCGCCGCCGTGTGCCCGGGGTAATTCGGTGGCGACCCAGCGATCGATATCGGAAACCAGTTGGGCCCGATCGCGATCGATGTCCAGGGTCGGCCCGGGCGCGGCGGACAGTCTCTGCTCGTGCAATTCGCTGAGGCGCCACGCGCATTTCAGCACGGGGTGACCGTCGTAGGTCAGACCCCGGCAGGCCTCGAGCAGGAGGTGTTTGGGTGGGAGCGATTCCACGACCGTAATACTCCACGCCCAATGTTTCTGATTGGCATCGCTGCGTCGGTGACCTCGGCCGAATGCCACTGAGTCTCAGTGTCTTCCGCTGTTCGAGAGATGGTGGTGGGTGACGCGGGCATGCGGTTACTCGGTTCGGGAGGGCTGTGCGGGTGCCGCTTTCTCCAGGTCGTCGACGGTGCCGGACATGATCGTGCGGACGTGCTCGTCGATGTGCGCGAGCGGCCAGTCCCACCAGGCGAGGGCCAGCAGGCGGTCGATGTCGGCCGCGCTGTAGCGGTGGCGGATGAGCCGGGCGGGATTGCCGCCGACGATGCCGTAGTCCGGGACGTCGGAGGTCACCACGGAACCGGCGCCGACGATGGCGCCGTGACCGATGCGCACTCCGGGCAGCACCGTTGCGCCGTAACCGATCCAGACGTCGTTGCCGACCACCGTGTCGCCGCGATTGGGCAGCTCCATGAGGAGGTCGACATGCCGGGACCATGCGCCACCCATGGTCGGGAACGGGAAGGTCGAGGGCCCGTCCATGCGGTGGTTGGCGCCGTTCATGATGAATCGCACGCCGGTGGCGAGGGCGCAGAACCTGCCGATGACGAGCTTTTCCGGACCGTAGTGGTAGAGGACATTGCGGGTTTCGAACGCGGTGGGATCGTCCGGATCGTCGTAGTAGGAGTATTCGCCGACCTCGATCAGCGGCGAGGTGACGAGGGGTTTCAGCAGGACGACTCGCGGCTGCCCGGGCATCGGATGCAGCGTGGTGGGAGGCGTGACGGGAAGTTGTTCGGGCATGCGGAATCCCTTCTGTCCGTGGCTGATCGGAAAGTGCGAAAACCGCGACTACCGCTTTGATGCGACGAATGTTGCTTCCCGATGATGGCATACGCCCTCCCGGGCGGGGAGTGCACCGCACCACGGTGTACCGGCGCTGGCGCGATGTTTGGTGTTGTTGCGGACCCCGGCCGACCCCGGGGGGCTGCGGCGGGCCGCCGCCGCGGCGGTGCCGGCGGCGCAGGCGGGTGCGTTCGCCGCGGGGTAGGGATTACGCGTCGCTGCCGTAGAACTCGGCGACGGCGGCGAATGCGGCTTTGGGTTCCCAGGTCATATCCGGGTAGGTGGTGCCGTGGCGGTCTTCGAATACTTTCACGATGCCCAGCCCGGCGAGGTCGAGGTCGTCGCGCGGGTCGGCGTCGGGTTGATGGGTATGGCTGTGGAGCGCGAACAGGAACACGAAAGCGGAGTCCACACCCTCACTGTCGAAGATCTCGAGCAGGTCGCTGAGATAGGCGGCCTGCCCGGCCTCGTCGCGCACATAGTCGCCGTCCAGCCGGACCGGCGCACCCGTGACGGGGTCGTATTCGACGATCTCCATACTGCGCGGCGCCACGTCGGCCGAACCTCGCCAGGTCGCGGTGCCGAAACCGGTGATCGCCAACGGCTTTCCCTGAGCGACCAGGGCGCGCACGCCGTCGCGAAACCGGTCGGCGACCTCGGCCGAGCGGATCAGCTCGACGGAAACGAAATCGAAAGGCACCCAGTCGATCTGCTCGTACGGGATAGCGCAGTAGGTGAGTTTGCCGAGGAAGTGGCGCCGCACCGCGGCCACCGCGTCGCGCAGGAAGTCGTCGAGGCGGGCGCTCACCTCGGCTATCCGGTCACTACGCTCGCCGGGCTCGGAGAACAGGTGACCGACGCGATCCATCGCGGTCTCGCCCGGTAGGAAGCCGCGGTTCATCAATGTCAGTTCGACGCCGGTGACGAAGACGACCTCCGCGCCGGTGCGGCGAATGCGCTCGGCGCGCGGCGCGCACTCGCTGAACAGCGCGAGGATCTCGGCGGTCGTCAGCTCCAGCGGGTACGGCGAGAACCAGACCTCGAGGCCCAGCTCCGCGGCGTAGCCGGCGGCGAGTTCCAACCGCTCCGGGTCGCCGCCGGTGATCTGGACGGCCGTGCAGTGCAGATCGTCCCGGATGACGGCCAGTTCCCGGCGGACCACCGCTGGGTCGAACTCCGGCCGGGATGTACTGCCGTTGCGGACGAACCCGGTGTCGTAGGTCATTCCTTTGCCTCGCATGGATGGGCCCTTCTGTCTGGCGCGAGTGGATACGCCACCAAGCTAAGCGCAAAAAGTGCGTACACGCAATTTTGCGTGGACGCAGATATGGCATGATGGACCCGTGACCACGAGAGCCGTGACGACGAAGACGACGGGCTTGCGGGAGCGCAAGAAGCAAGCCACCCGGATGGCGCTGCGCGAGGCGGCGCTGCGGCTGGCCCTCGAGCGCGGGCCGGACGACGTGCGGGTCGAGGACATCGCCGAGGCCGCCGGGGTATCGCCGCGGACGTACAACAACTATTTCTCCAGCCGGGAAGAGGCGATCGTCGCCGCCGTCGGCGCGGACCGGGAGGCGCGGGTCGCCGCGGCGATCGCCGGGTATCCCGCGGACACGCGTTTGGCCTCGGCCGTCACCGAGGCGATCGTCGCGCAGTACTCCGATCCGGGCGACGAACATCGAGACGCACTGGTGCTGATCACCACTCACCCGGCGCTGCGCACGGCGTTCCTCGGCGCCACCGCGGCGATCACGCCCGCACTCGAGGATGTGATCGCCGCACGGGCGGCGGACGCCGGCGGGCTCACCGCGCGGGTCCTCGCCGCCGCCGTCGCGGCCGCCGTCCGCGTCGCCCTCGAACAATGGCTGCGACCGGTCGAAAGCATCGCCGGCTTCGTCGTGACCGCCGGATCGCTGCCCGAGCAGCTGCGGGCTGCGCTGGCTCCGCTCGACCCGGCATTCGACGCGGCCGAGGGCAGGTGACCGCGCACCCCGCGGGGGTGCGCGGTTACACGTTCAGCCCAGATCCGCCGCCGCGGATTCGTTGCCGGACAGGCTGATTCCGAGATTCGCGGCGGTGCGGTCGATGTCGTCGTCGCCCTGCTGCATCTCGATCGTGGCGCCGTCGGCCGACAGTACTTCGACGTTGAGGCACAGCGATTGCAGTTCCTTGAGCAGAACCTTGAACGATTCCGGGATACCGGGCTCGGGAATGTTCTCGCCCTTGACGATCGCCTCGTACACCTTCACACGACCGACCACGTCGTCGGACTTGATCGT
>NZ_LZML01000085.1:0-8575 GCF_001665695.1 Nocardia sp. 852002-51101_SCH5132738
CCATACCCGGCGCTCCCGGGTGCTCGAAAGCCTATGGCAGCCAGCGACTTCGAGCACCCAAGAAGAAAGGTAAGGACTGTCATGACACTGCCTGCGGAAAATCACTCGAACGCTCTCCAATCGCGGCGCGCTGGTGCCCCGCATGCCCCCGGTATGGCTCAACCGGCCGCCTACCGTTCGTCCGGGTTAGATCGGCCCCAGTCGAGATCGCGTATTGCACACCCGCCAGCGACACACACTTCGGCTGGTACGCACGTGGAATTCGGGTTCATTGCCGAGTGTCTCGACGGCAGCGGATCCGAACCGACGGTGATTGCCGACTCCGCGGGCCCGCATCGGTTCCACCGCATGTTTCGCACGCTAAACGAGACCAACCGGCTCCCAGCCGCTATGGGAATTGCTGACCAGAGCCTCGCGCTCGTGCAACGCGCGGTTCGGGAGGGCCGGACGGTGACCACACACTTGCCAGTCGGGGGTCAGCGTCTGGAGGCCGCCTGTCACCTGCTGGTTGGGCCTTCCGGAGCCGTGCATGCGGTGCGGATGAAAGCGGTCCAGCCCGGAAGCTCCGGTCCGCAGCTGCCGCTTATTCCGGTCGAATTCGATACCGAGCGGCTGGCAAGGTTCGGCAACCCCGACGGTCCCGCACCCGCCTTGTTCCGGGGCGACACAACCTGGACGCTTCCAGCATTGCTGGAACATGTTGTGTGGCTGGACAAGCGGCTGGATCTGATTGCCCTGTTCGACCCGATCGAACCGGCCTCACGATGGTGCGAAAGCCTTGTCGTCGTCGACCCTGTCACGCAGATCAGACATCACCTATGGATGGCTGCCCGCTCCGTCATCGGCCCGCAGGGCGTCCCGATCGTGCGGGCCGTGATCGCTGATGTCACCGCGCTGGTTGCGGCCCCGGACCGGGATCCGCTGGCCGAGCACCTCGCGACCCGTACGACCCGCGGGCACGGCGCTGCGCTGATGGATCTGCGCACGACACTGATGCATTCGTTCGCCTGCCAGGATGACCCGCGCCTATCCATGTGGCGGCACCGCAATCCGCAACTGCATCCCGACGACGTCTCAGCGATCATGACTGCGATCGCCGACCTTGCCGCGGGCAAGCCCACCACCATGAGGTTGCGAATCCGGTTCACCCACGCCGAGCCATGGACCACGCTGCACGCTACCAGCTCACCGATGCTGAATTACTCACGCCCACAAGCATCCATCGACTTCTGGATCGAAAACAACTGAGAAAAATGGTACATTAGTACCAGAATTTACGCTATAATAGCAGTACAACGTAAGACTTCCGGCGATCCGAGACTTTCCGGCGCCGAGTGCCCACCAGTACTGGCCTTGTTCCAGTACGCGGCCGATCACTTTCCCACTTCAGCGGGGAGTGGTGTGCCATCGGGTCTCGGATCGCTAGCCGTGCCTTTCGAGCTCCGAACACCAACATCCCTGTTTGTGTTGTTCGACATCGAAAGGCGCTGTCATGCACCCGTTTCCGGCATCAGCTGCAGGCGCCGCCGGATGTGCCCGCCGAATCACCGATGGCTCGTGCAGTCATCCACAGCCCGGCCGACGAATCGATCCGACAACACAGTCGTTGTGGACCTCGGTCGCATCCGACGGAGCCACCTCAGCATCATCCGCTCGCTCGCCAGCGGCTCCGACAGACAAGAAGACTAAGGAGCCACGATGACTACCGACCCGCACGCCCACGCTGAATCCATTCCTGCCAGGCATCTTCCGAACCGGGTCCTCCACAACGCACCTGTACCAAGGGAAGACGACGAACCGCGTAGCGGTGCCCCAGCAGAGTGCCCCTCGCCGGCGCGGCTACCGCGTCGACGTCCCGCAGCCCCGAACCAGGACCCCGCCGCACGCACGATTGAGCCGACTTCCCAGCCCACCCTCCTTAGTTGGGTGCTCGCCGAAACACTGTCCGGCACCGGCGAAATCGTCGTTGTCGCCGAAGGTGACAAGCTCAAGCCCTTCGGGAAGCTCGACCGCACCCGCATCGCTCAGAGCAGACGCGCATCTTCCACGATCCCCGCCCTTGTTCGGCAGTGCCTCGTCACACGAAAACGGCAATACCGCGAGATCCCGGGCACCTACCCGCTGAGCGTCCACGTCGTTCCCGCTGTCGGTCCGGCCGGCGCAGTGCACGCCGTACAGCTGTGGACCGGCACACCGGCACAGAAGCCGCCCCTGCGGGGCCCTGTCGGCACCGTCGAGTGGGACACCACGACCGGAGTCGCACGGCTCAACTCAGCGCTGGAACGGCAACTGGGGATCCCCGCGCCGTTATCCCGGTCCCAGTACACCCTGCCCGAACTACTCAGTTACACCGACGGATTCGACGACTTCCTCGGCTTCCTCGACCTGTTCGATCGAGCGTCAACCGTCGACCGCTGGGTCGGTACCGTGACCACCCCGGGCCGGTTCAGCCTCATCCGCCGACACCTACGCATCGTGGCACAAGTCCACGTCGAGACCGGCTCACGATACGTGCGCGGAGTCGTCCACGACATCACCGCCCTGCAGCCACCACCACCGCCGCACGTGGACTCGGTCACGCTCGCCGGCTATCCCGGCCCGACGACTCACGCGATCGCGCGTATCGATCTCGGAACCTGCCTCATCAATCGCTGGATTTGTCTCGGTCCGGGTCCTCTCGAACCATGGAGTCACCAGAATCCCCACATCGACAACGACAGTGCAGCCGCCATCGCTCGATGCTGCGCGGAGCTGCACCGCGGTGCGACCGGCGCCACCGCAGAATTGAAACTCAGATTCACGCCCTCATGCCCATGGATTCCAGTCCACACTGAGTGGACAGCGCTCGTCGGCGCGCGACGCCCCCAGGCCATCGTCGTTCTGGCGCCGCACGAGCCGTCACCATGACCGTCATATTCGTACAGCCCCTGTTCACGGCAGCAGGTGCAGGTGATTGGTCCAGTCACCGTCGTAGTCCGCTTCCATGCCGCGGCGGTGGCGACTGCCTTGTTCACCGCGTTCCCCTCCCCGACGCTGAACATGATCCCGATCAGCGCCTTGTCCGCCGATGCGGCGATGCTCACCGTGCCGGCGGGCGGTTCCCGGCCGCCCTCGCGGGACCGGCCGCCCCGTCGGACCTGCGTCGTGGCGGTGCCCGCGCCGGCGCGTGGAGTTCTTCTTCCGCTTCTTGCTGATGGGCGACACAGCGGCCCTCTTCCGTCGTCGAGAACATGCCCGCTCGGCTCCGCTCCAGCCGCGCGGCCGGGCGCGCCAGGCCACCTCAGCACGACCGACCCCACCGACATCAATGGACGGTTGGTCTCGAGCCTGCCCCGTGTACGGCGGGTCGCGCGGGTGGGTGGTTGTTTCGGAGATGATCACCCCCATAAACACATGCGGGCCGAGATGCGCGGTCTGGGGTATCCCTTCTAACGGGCACCGGAGCTGCCGGAATCGGCCGCGCCACGCCCCGGCGTTTCGCATGCCTTGCCGACCATGGCGGACTGCCTCGTGATCACAATGGGGTGGTGAACGATAACGGAGATGACCGCGAATCCCGGTTGCGGGTCCTACGTGAAGCTCTCGAGGCGGGTGAGCGTAGCGGCCCTGCCGTGCCGTTCGATATCGAGCGCTGGCTGGCCTCCAAGAGGGCGGTCGTCGAGCCCATGTCGCCCCCGGACGACTCCGCACTATAGCGACGATGGGCGTTGCCGTCGGCGCCCGGCCGCAAGGCAGTGCCACGACATCATCACCGAACGATCAAGGGCTACAGCCGGTTTCGGTGCGTTTCGGCCTGCCCCTCACCGAACTGCGATGGCGGGCTGCGGGCCCTGAGTCCGCTTTACGCGCCGGTGCCATCGTGTGCGGTGGCAGTCGCCACGAGCAGTTCCTCCACGGTGATCCCTACTTCGGCGGCACGGGTCGCCAGTTGTTCGTAGGTCGCCAGGGAGATCTCGATGCTCAGCACCACCGGCATGTCAGCAGGGTCCTCGGCGGGCGGAGGGAGGTCGATCGGCTCCGCGTCGGGATCGACCTTCAGGCTCTTCACCAGCTCGTCGGGCCAGTTCTTCCCGTATGCGTCGAGCATGTCGGCGTAGAACCGGTACCGGGCCGCGTCCGCTGCCGCGTCAGACACCATCACCCGCTTCTCGCGCACGTCCCTGCGCTACCTGGTAAATCGCTGGATACAGCTCGGAGTCGGAGTCACCCGAGGAAGCGGCGCGGATCTCATCGGCCACCCGGTCCGGCAGCCCGTTCGCCCGCCGGGTCTCCACATACTCACCCACCACGTCGGCGATCTGCAGCTCGGTGAGTTCGTCGTGTCCGGGCAGCAGCGGCACGAAGGCCAGCGGATTGCGCACCCGCAAATCGGGCCGGATCTGTTCGACCGAGACCACGATCCGATGATCGGGCGGGCACGGGTGTCCCATGTCGGCGGTGAATTCATCGGGTAGGGCCACCCGCACACGCCGATACGCCCACGGATTGGCCTCGAACCAGCACCGATCATCGTCGGAAGCCTGTTCCGCCGCATCCATTTCGACCTGATTGCGGCCCCGCACGCCCCCGAAAGACACATGCGCCCCCGCAGTGCGGCCCCGACAGTCCCTCGATTGCTTGCCCATAACTACAGATGATCTCTGGTGGCGTGGACGGTTTGCGGGAACGCCACGCGGCGGGATCGGCTCGTCTGACAATGGGACTGCAAGGCCATCTCATCTGCGCTTATACCGTGTCGGTGCGTCTACGTGGCACCGTGTGCGCGCCGGTGTAGGAAGGTGATCGAAGCTGTCAGGTCTGTCCATCCACTCGATGCAGGAAAGCGAGAGCGTATGGGGAAGAGCGGGAAACGATCGAAGAAGAACCCGTCGGTGAAGGACAAGCGGCGAGCGCGCGATCAAGCCCGCCGTGATGCCAAGCGGGACTACGTATTACGGTCGGATCCGCCCCCTTACGAAGGGTATGACGAGTGGTATCCCGTGGGGGAAATGCGTGACGCGGACGGCTATGACACGCTCAGCGTCGAGGACCGGGAGTTCGCGGAGATGATGATCGCGCTCGGTCCTGGTTATCGAGGCTTGGTGCCCGCGGCTGCGGTCGCGCTGGAGGAGATGATCCGCCAGGGCACGATCCGGATGGCCATCAACGGGATGCCGGGCAGGTATCGGGAGATGCCGGTGGCCGAGTTGGCGGGCCTTACTGCCCAGCAGGGCGGCTCCTCCGATGAACGCGAGATCGCGAAGGTCGTGCATGTCATGCACACGCTGGGGTTGATCGTGGTCGACGACCAGGAAGTAGTTCACCTGTCGCTACCGCCCACACACCCAGAAACCGGTGGGCGCTGGGACATCATGGGCGAATACGAGCTCCGGCAAGGTCTGCTGGCCTGACTCTATGACTTCTGATCTGTAGTGATGGCATGTCCCCCGCATGGCGGCGGCCCCGCACGCAATGCCCCATCCGGCTGCCGCGCCCGCGCACATACCCGATGACCGCACGCCCCCAATGCCCGACACCGCTCGATCCGGCTTCGACGAACACGCCTACAGCAGCTATCGCAACGAGGGCGACAAGCTCCCTCCCGATGGCCGGGTGACCGGACGCGGCCACCCGACCAGTGCGGCGGAAGAATCAAACTCAGGGCATTTTGATAGCCACGCGGTTGCAGTAATAATTCCGGCTGGCGTACAATTGCTACCGCGCCCCATTCAGGGGTTTCCCGGTGATCGCTGGCAGCGTGTACCGGATGTAGCACCGTCGGTTTTGGCAGTTTATTGCGACGGTTCCCGATCTTGACTACGGCGCGTTCGCCGTCACGGATCGGGTCTACCACTTCCTCCGGCGGCCCGTCGGCTGATGGTCAGCCTTGCTACGCCCGTCGGATGCCCCTGGGAGGTGTTTCCCATGGCCCACGTCCAGCATGACCCGGCTTCGATCCGCGAACAGCAGATTGCCATGTCCGCGCTCGCTCACACGGTTCGCGGAGATTTCAAAGCCGTGAGCGCTCTGGTCGAGATGATCCAGGATCCCGACGAAGGGGTGCGGCCCGCCTTCGTCATCGTCACGTTGCTGGCCGAGTTCAAGAAGGGCATAGACCAGCACGACGCGGAAGAGTTGGCACTCTGGTTTTCCCACGAGGCGCAGATCCTGGCCGCGCAGGCCGACCTCACCTGAGCCGGCCACGATATGGAATCCACTCAAGGCCGCCCTGGTGGTGGTCGCGGACGAATTCTGCGAATCCACCAGGTCTCGGCCCGCACCGGACACAGTCCCGACCGCATTCGTCATCTGCGCGTGAAGGGACATGAACTCTACGACAGGGCTTGGAAAGCCGGCGCCGCACCCAACTCGCCGTTGCTATTCGACGAAGCCGACGTCGACGAGTGGATCGCTGCCCACAAGACCGACGCCAACGAGCGCGGCCAATGACTCAGCAACCCGATGGCTATCAATCTGGTCTGGACAGCAGCATGGAGGGCACACCACGATGAACGAGCACCGTGACCAGGCCGAGGACGAATGGCTCACCACCGAGGAGGTCGCCCGACGGCTCAAAGTCCCGTGTAAAACATTGGCGACGTGGGCATCTGCCCGCAAAGGGCCGCCGTACGCGAGAATCGGACGTTTCCGCCGGTATAGGCGGCTCGACCTTATCGAGTGGGAGAGCCGTCAGGTCCGGGATTCCCAGTCCTCCGACTAAGCTCACTCGGCCCATGCCAGTCAATTTGTTGTGCCGCGTCGGCAAGTATGTTGCAAAGGAATGAGCATGCCCAGAGCCGAGATATCGCTTGGTGGACTCGGTAATGTGAGTTGCACTCTGCAAAAGTCGGGAAGATACAAAGGAAAATATCGGGCTAGAGGAACGTTCCGGCATCCTTACACGGGTCGAGACTATCCGCTTGACTTCGTCGCCGATTCAGATGGCAAAGCCAGGAAGAAGCTTCTGGACGATTATCGCGAGCGACTGCAAATCGCGGATAAGAGCCTGGGTGTTGTCAGCAAGTCGATCACCAGAAAGTCCAAGTTCTCCAGCTTGATCGATGCGTTCATCGAGGAAAAGGCGCTCGAGGTCCAGGAAGGCACCTTGGACCAGACTACATTCGAGGGCTATCTCGCCGAGATCAACGACGCCGAGCCCCGCCTCCGAAAGAATGGGACCCCAGACCTCCGCTACAGCAAGAACGCGATCAAGATCAGACCCATGCTTGGCGATCTGAGGAACTGGGAAGTCGATTCCAACCGCCTCGACGGACATCTCAAGTCCATTCGAGCCAACGGCAATCAGCGCAAGGCTGAACTGCACCACCTGATTCTCACGGGCATCGTACGGCTGGGTGTCAAACTAGGCGCGATGCCCGTGGATCCGATGAGCGTGGTACGCAAAGGCGGGAAGAAGCGCCGCAAGACGGCACGAGCCATGGACGAGGAGACTCGCAATGGTCTACAGGCTCAGTTGAAGAAATGGCTTGCCGGAGAGGAAATACCCGGAACCCCCGCCTACACACATGGTCCGAAACGCGACCCTTACATCCTTCGGATTGCTGACATCCTGTTGGCATCAGGCTGCCGTCCCTATGAAGGTCTCGCTTTTCGCAGATGCGATCTTCTCAAGAAGACCGACGACGGTGAAGTAACGGATAAGTGGCGTTTGGTCGTGTCCGGCACCATCAAACGGAAGAAGGGGGAAAACGGACTCTACCGGCAGAACTGGACCAAGACCGATGCGGGATATCGCATCGTGGTCCTGCCGCAGTGGGCTGTGAATACCCTCAAGGAAATGGGAGCCGAGAAATGGAGTGATGACGATGAGTCCCCGCTGTTCCCGTCCAGGTCCGGTGGATGGCGAGACCCCCACAACACGGCTCGCACATGGCGAGCCGCACGAGGCACCGAATATGCGTGGATCACGGCTCGAACGATGCGCAGAACGAATCTGACTACCGTCGCTGAAGACTACGGAACCGAGCAGGCGAGCCGTCAGGGTGGCCATGCGGTCATCAGCACGGGTGCCGACATCACCGACATCTACCTCGACAGGCCACGACAGGCTCCCGACTCCACACCCGCTCTTGAGAGGCTCCGATGACGCAAAACATGGGGGATCGAACAATGGGGGAAACCATGGGGAATCGACCAGTTGAGGCAAGTCCGGCCCGGTACATACCGGGCCGGACCTGCGATAACTGTGGAGCTAAGGGGACTCGAACCCCTGACCCCCACACTGCCAGTGTGGTGCGCTACCAGCTGCGCCATAGCCCCAGGTTTTCGCACCTCGGGGGTGTTCCCCGCGTGCTTGAAAGAAGTTACACCACCTGGACTCGGCGTACCAAATCGCCTGCGTACAGGGGTGGTGGAACACACGTTCGAACGATAGACTCGAACACATGTTCGATGGCAGAGAGCTTCAGGCGATGAGCGACGAGGGGCTGGTCGATGCGCTGCGACGGGCACATGGGGCGGCGGCATTCGCACAGGCGGCGGAGGTGCGGGCGGTGCGCGAGTTGTATCGGCGGCATCGCGCCGGCAACGCCGCGCCCGGACCGGGCGGGTGTTGCGCGAGATGTCGGCGGAGTGG